>PMXT01000177.1 GCA_003170995.1 Actinomycetota bacterium
GCCGCGCTGGGCGTGCAGACCTAGCGAAATAGGCTCGTAGTCAACGCCGCCTTGCGAGCGGCCTCGACCCGTTTGCGAGCGTGACAATCCGCGAGGTGAGCGTTGATGAGGCCACAGGCCTGCATCAGCGCGCAGGCGGTGGTCGGGCCGAGAAAGCGAAAGCCTCGTCGCTTGAGCTCGCGGGCGAGCGCCTCGGACTCCGGCGTAACGGTCGGAATCTCGGCGTAGGAGTTGGGTGCCGGTACCGGCGGTGGAGCGAACGGCCAGATCAGCTGCGCCAGCGAGCCGAGCTCCTCGATCGCTTCGCGCGCGCGGCGCGCGTTCTCGATCGAAGCGACGATCTTGCCGCGGTTACGAACGATCCCGGGGTCTCCGAGCAGGCGCTCGACATCGGCCTCGCCGAAGCTCGCCACGCCTTCGATATCGAAGGCGGCGAACGCCGCCCGGAAAGCTTCGCGCTTGCGCAGGATCGTCAGCCAGGAGAGCCCACACTGGAAGGCCTCCAGACAGAGGCGCTCGAAAAGAGCGTTGTCGCCGAGCACCGGCATGCCCCACTCGGCGTCGTGGTACTCGCCGAACTCGGGCGTGGCCAGCGCCCAGGAACAACGCCCGAGTCCGTCGGCCCCGCTGCGGAGGTCTCCACTCACAGGCGCCTATCCTAAGGCTCTAGCCGGCAGCTCGGGCTCGAGTCATCCGGTCGTCGGAATTCTCGTGCCGATAGTCGTCGTGTACGTGTTCGCCGTCATGCTTTCCGGGGGCGCCTGCGTGACAGTTGCCGTCCAGGCTAGTTGCAGCGCCAAACCGGGCGCCCGGCGAACCATTAGCGCGGCCCCGAGTGTTCCTTCCCCATCAACTTACTGACGAGATGGAGCGAGGCGGCGTGAATAGCGCGCTTGCGCACGCGGCGCTGGACGAAGCTCGGCAGGCGCTGGTAGACGCGGAACACGGCGAGCGCAACCCACATCCGTCCCTTGACGCGAATGAGCAAACGGACGAGGGGACGGAAGAGAACCATGGAGCCTCCGATCGATCGCTTTACGATTCTGTCTCTATTTTCTACCCGTTTCCCCTTCGTAAAACGGGCCTGCGAAACCGGTGTGCGGGTGGCGCAAGTCTAGGTAACCGTTGCGTCCATGAGGTAAACGGCGCGCTTCTACATCGGTCGACGTTGTGAGTTGTAGCCATTACTCGAATCGCTATCTCGGTGGCTGCTCTCACGGTGCCGATCATGGGATGAGCTGTCCGAGTGCTCTTGCACGTTCCTTTTTGTATCGCGCTCGCTCTTGTGCCGTTGGAGCTGCCCGTAGTCCCGGCTATGTCCCGAGCTGTCGTTCGCCGGCTGGTGGGCGACAGGTGAAATCAGAGCCAATCGCGCCCGACCCGATGGCGCGTGACTGGGCGCAGGAGCTGCGGTTGTCGTGGCCGACGCAGCCTGCGAGCCAGACTCGGTTCGGGCTATTTCGTTGCGTTGCGGATGCTTCGGAGCGGCTTTCGCCTTGCCAGCGCCCGTTGAGTATGAAATTCGACTGCTCGCCGTTTCGCCGATTACCCTCGTCTCGGAGGCGGCGGCGCCCGATGAATACGAACCTGAGGCATGCTTCGACAGAATGGGTGTACTCGAGATGGACGCCGGCGTAGCGAAAGCCGATCCGATTGGGATCTCGAGCGGCTTGAGCAGCGATCCGTTAGGCGCGACGAGTGACGGCGCCGGGCTAGGAGAGGTGATGAGCGGCGCGGCCACAACCCAGATCACGAAAGCGAGCGCCGCCAGTGTGATCATGGCTGCGCGCACGACAAACAGCGACCGGTCCCCGCGAACAGGCCTCATCGACTTCGGTCTCACGCGTATACGTATACGGCGCTATCCCTCATTCGATGGAGGTCGGCTGCTTTGACCAGCCTCGCGCGTCGGCTTGTCGTCTACTTCGTGTTCCTCGCTGTGGTGCCGCTTTTTGCCGGCTTTCTCGGCTTCACAGCCCTGATCGAGCGAAGCGAGCAGAATCGGGTCGACTCGGGGCTTCAGGCCAGCCTGAGGGCAACGCTCGCAACCTACGAGGACGAGCTGCTCGGGGCGCAGAAGAACGCCGAGCGGCTGGCGCGCACGTCCGCTTTTCAGCAAGCCGTCGCGCGTCGCAACCGTCCCGTCCTATCCGCTTTCGTCACCGATCTGCCGGGGTCGCGCGTCGTGATCGGCAGCTTGCGAATCGGGAAGACATACCCGTATGCAGGCGAGCGTCGAGTCCAGTTCGTCGGGGTGAAGAAATCGGTCGGAGAGCTGATCGTCTCGGTTCCGCTCAACTCCACCTACCTGCGAAACCTTGGAACTATGGCTGGAGTTGCCTCCAACGAGAAGCTGCTGCTCGCGCGGGGCAACTACGTGCTCAACGCGAAGTCGGGTGCGGGAGCTCGGGCGAAATTGAACCGGGACGGGATCGGCCGTGTCCGGCTTGACGGCGAGGACTATCGGATACTGGTTTCGCATCCTGTCACTACCCGTGGGTCGGTGGGGTTCGCGCTCGCTACTCCGCAGGCGCGGGTTACCGACGCAGTTTTCCAGCTCGAGCTACGCGTGCTGTTCGTCCTGCTCGGGTTCCTCGTTCTCATGGGCACGATCGCCTTCTTCGAGGGCAGAGTGATCGTGCGCAGCGTGGGCGAGTTGGCCCGAGCGACGCGAGCGATCGCACGCGGACAGCTGCACAAGCGTGTACCAGTGCGCGGACGCGACGAGTTCGCCAGTCTCGCAGTCGCCTTCAACGAGATGGCCGAGCAGCTGGAGACACGAGTGCAAGAGCTCGAGCAAGAGCGGCAACGACTCAGGGAAGCGACGCTGCTCTTTAGCGAAGGGCTCGGCGTCTCGCACGACGCCGTTCAGCTCCTGCGTGTCGTGGTCGAATCGGCGGTCGAGGCGACACGTGCGGTTGGAGGAGTCATCACCGGTCCGTCCGGCGAGCGCTTCGTCGCGGGCGAGCCGGAGAAGGGGACGGAGCAGAGCGAGTGGTCGTTGAGAGCTGGACGTGAGGATCTCGGTACGTTGATCCTGTATGGCGATCGCTTCGGCGAGGAGGAGCTGGAGCTGGTGGCGCTTCTCTGTGGGCACGCGGCGGCGGCGCTCGACAACGCGCGCCTGCACCGGATCGTCGAGCGGCAGGCTCTAGTCGATGGCCTGACCGGGCTGGCCAATCGTCGTCGTAGCGAGGCGGCTCTGGATGAAGAGATCGTCCGTGCCTCGCGCTTAGGTGGCGAGCTCACCCTGGCGATCCTCGATATCGACCACTTCAAGGAAGTGAACGATCACTACGGCCACGCAGCGGGAGATGTAGTCCTGAAGGAGCTCGCGCTCATTCTCAATCAATCGCTACGCGAGATCGACACCGCCGGTCGCTGGGGCGGCGAGGAGTTCGCACTCGTTCTTCCCGGCACCGACACGGCAGGCGGCGCTCGGCTCTGCGAGAGGATCAGGCAGACACTCGCTCGCCGTCTGATCCCGATCGAAAACGGCATGACGATCTCCATTACGGCCAGTTTCGGAGTCGCCGGCTTCCAGCGCGCGGGTAGCCGCGAGCAGCTGCTCGCGGCCGCCGACGAGGCCCTCTACCGCGCCAAGCGGGCCGGACGCAACCGCGTCGAGTACGCCGACTGACGAGGCACCAAAGACCGCAGGGCAGCGGCGAATGGTGCCCACGGGTAATGATTTCGGCTCAAGTTCGGCCCATTCGCATCCGACACCTCCCCTACTCTCGGTTGTCGAAGATCCGATACAATCGACCGCCGTACTGCGCCTTGACCCCGAGCAGGAGGATTGATCCTATGACGGTTGAGACACCTTCTCTTCTCGCCAAGGCAATCGAGGAGCATCTAGAGCTCAAGCGAAGGAACTCGGCTCTGGACAACTCGATGCCTCTCGAGCGCTATGCGTCCGAGGACCCATTCGAGAATCACCCGTTGTTCAAGACAGAAGAGCAGGCACGGCTCGAAGAGACGATGGACGGCGTGCCTGCGCCGGTAGAGATGGTCGAGCTCGCCTGGCCTGGCGAGGAGACTGTCGAAGGGCTTCCGGAGCTCGCCGAGAGCGTCTGGGCCCACTCGCGCGATTTCGACTGGGGCGACTGAGCCCTAGCCTCGGGCGCGCACATTGCCCTCTCGACGAGGGCTCAGCTTTTGCATGCGCAGACGTAGTCAGTAATCGCGGCAGCCTGACCCGCTGCCGTGCGTTTTTTTCTGCCCGCAATCGCTCCTAGAAACGAGGAGCGGGCCCGTAGGCCCGCTCCCGTGAAACTGTTTCAGCGACGACTACTACTTGACTGAAGCTGAGCCACCTTCGTCCTGGAAGCGGAGAAAGAGCCCAGCGGCGAGAGCGAGTATGAGGATCAGAGCGATCCAGATCTCCCATTTCTTGGCGCTGTACTCGAAGACACGGAGCACACCGAACAGAACCGTGAGCACTCCGAGCGCGGCCGTGATCAACATCGGCTTGACAGGAAGCTCGGGGAGCTTGATCGCATCAGGTGAGACGACCTGGAGGAAGAGGATCGCTTCCCAAGCGAGTAGGAGGATCAGAACGATCCCCATAGCCGTGCCCCAGCCATGCCAAGCGCTCCACGTCACGCTGGATTTGCCTACTAGTGCGCCAAAACCGCCAAGGCTGAAGCCGTTCCAGGGGAAGAACGACCAGATGAGGAGTATCACGCCGGAGCCAAAGACGACTCTCCGCGCGGTCGAGACTTTATCGAGACTCATTCGATTCCTTTCGATACCTTGCGGCCCAGCGGCCGCTATGTGTTGGTGCAGAAACTAACGCGTTCGTCGGACTAGTTCCAGTACTTTGGCGTGACTAAACACAGGGTGGGCGGTCACTTCTGGCTTACGAGTGAGCAATTCCGCTGCTCAGCGGCCGTTTTTGAGGCCGCGAGCGTCTCGGAGCAAGAAAAGGTCGAACTGCGCCGAAGTGGCCTCACCGGAGGCGAAGACCAACCGGGAGGTAGTTCGTTCAGTGACGCCGGTGGGCGAGATCGCAGATCACCTCGACGAGCGCGAGACCGAGAAGCGAGAGCTCACCCGCACGAGGCGCGGCTATCGGATCGTCGTTCCGGACGAGCCGCCGGCCAAAGAAAGCGAAAGACGTTCATCCTCGAGGAGGAGGCGAAATCGGCCTCTGGCCCGAGGTTGGATTCCACTCTCGCGGGTACCTTGAGCTTCGAGCAAGGAGGAACATGGCGACAACGAACGATTTCGTGATCGAGACCGAAGGTCTACGGAAAAGCTTTGCTGGACAGGTGGCCGTCGACGGCGTCGATCTGCGCGTTCCGCGCGGCACGGCCTTCGGCTACCTGGGCCCGAATGGGGCTGGCAAGACAACCCTGATCCGGATGCTGCTGGGGCTGACGCAGCCAAGCGGAGGGACGATGAGGGTGCTCGACCAGCCGATGCCTAAGGAGCGCTCGCGAGCGCTGGCACGGGTCGGGGCGATCGTCGAGGAGCCGGGCTTTCACAGGCACCTGAGCGGACGCGAGAACCTCTGGGCGGCCGCTGCCGCTCGCGAGCCGGCGGCTCATCTGCGCATCGACGATGTGCTCGAGCGGGTTGGGCTGACCGATCGCGCCGACGACCGCGTCGCAACATATTCACAGGGCATGCGCCAGCGGCTCGGTATCGCCCGCTGCCTGCTCTCCGATCCAGAGCTCCTGATTCTCGACGAGCCGACGAACGGGCTCGATCCCGGCGGTATTCAGGAGTTTCGCGCGCTCGTTCGCGCCTGGATCGCCGAGGGGCGGACACTCGTCCTCTCCTCACACTTGCTCGACGAGGTCGAGAAGATCTGCGACCACGTGGCGATCGTCGACCGCGGCCGTATTGTCGCCCAAGGCACGCTGGCCGAGCTCTCGGCCGGTGACGACGGCGCAATCACGATCGGCTGCGACAATCCGAGCAAGGCGCTCTCGAGCATCGACGGCAGCGACTCGCTGCGCGAGGTCGAGGAGATCGCCGGCGGTCTGCGCGTGCTACTGCGCCCGGACGCCTCGCTCGAGAAGGTGGCGGCCGAGCTCAACAAGAAGCTTGTCAAGGCCGGCATCGCCGTCCACCGCCTCGAGCCCTCGCACGTCTCGCTCGAGCATCGTTTTCTGGAGATCACGCGCCGGTTTGGAGAGGACTCATGACCAGCTTGGAAAGTACCGCTCAGATTCCGAAATCGCCGCGCGTGCCCTTCCGGCTGGAGCGCGCCGAGCTACTCAAGCTGCGCAAGAGCCGCGGCGTCTGGATTCCGGCAGCGATTCTGACCGTCGGCGCCATCGCCATCATGTACACGGCCGTGGAGTTGTTCCACGTTTACAACTCGACCAAATACGACCCGGCGGGCGGCAAGGCCAACTTCGGACATGCGCTAGAGCTGATGGGACAGATCGCCGGCATGATCGCGGCGGCGCTGGTCGGCGCGGCCGCCGGCACGCAAGATCTGAGCTCGGGCGTCTTCAGGGATCTCGTCTCGACCGGACGCTCGCGCACGCGGCTGTTCCTGGCCCGAATCCCGGGCGGGCTGGCACTGCTCCTACCGCTGATTGCAGCCGCCTATGCGCTCGCGGCTGTGCTCTCCGTCGTCCTTGCGGGCGGTTTGGCGACGCCAAGCGTGACGCTCTTTATCAAGGCTGGTCTGTATGTGCTCTTCAGCGGCGCGGTTGTCTATGTCGTCGCGCTCGGGCTCGGTTCGCTCGTCGGCTCGCGGGCGGCCACGATCAGCATCCTGATCGCTTACCTGCTTCCGATACAGGCAATCATTCGTAACATCAGCGTGCTCGGTCGCGCTCGCGACGGGCTCCTGAGCGTGGCGGTCGAGCGGCTCTCACCGCTTCCGGCTGGCGATCCTCACGAGGTGATAAGCGTTTCGCTCGCCACCTCGCTGATCGTGCTCGCCTTCTGGGTCGCGATCTTCGGCGGGCTCGGGCTCTGGCGCACGCGTACACGGGACGCCTGATACCCCGCGGCGGGCGGAGTACCGTTTCGCTCATGATCCGGGAACGTTTGCAGCAGCAGAAGGCGAACCTGATCGATATCGGTCTGGTCGCCATTCTGCTACCGCCGACGTTCGTCTGGGCGACTCGACACCATTCGCCCGCGATCGCCGCGGCGCCCGTGCTGCTGCAAACGCTCCCTCTGCTTGTGCGCAGGCGCTACCCGCTGCCGGTACTGGCCGTTGTGCTCTCGGCCTCGATTGCGACACAGTACGTCGTTGGTGCCCTGCCGCCGTTCGCGCTCGGGCTCGCCCTCTACACGGTCGCCTCGCACACCGAGCGACGGGTCGCACTACCCGCGGGAGTTGTGACCTTTGCGCTGCTGCCGCTCTCGCTCATTCCGCACGCTAGCTGGAACGGTGACGAATCTGTCCTGCACGTGATCGTGTTCGCGGCCGCCGCCTGGATCCTTGGCGACAACCTGCGTACCAAGAGGGCCTACTACCGAGAACTGGAGGAGCGCGCCGAGCGACTGGAGCGCGAGCGCGAGCAGAACGTCCGCCGCGCCGCCGCCGAGGAGCAGGCACGGATCGCGCGCGAGCTGCACGACGTGATCGCCCACTCGGTCAGCGTAATGGTCGTTCAGGCGGCGGCCGCAGGAGACGTCTTCGGAAAGCACCCGGAACGGGCGCGCGAGGCCCTGCGCTCGATCGAGGAGAGCGGGCGCTCGGCACTGACCGAGCTGAGACGCCTGCTCGGAATCGTGCGCACCCGCGAGCAGAGCAGTCGCGAGCCGCAACCAGGGTTGGCCGCGCTTGCGGAGCTGGTCGAACAGGTTCGCGCCACCGGGCTGGAGGTCGAGCTGGAGCTGGAAGGAGAACTCGGCGAGCTTCCGGCGGGCGTCGATCTCTCCGCCTACCGGATCGTGCAGGAGGCGCTCACAAACACGCTCAAGCACGCCCAGGCAAGCCGTGCTCGCGTTCGCGTCAGCAGGCGCACGGACGAGCTCGAGCTGGAGATAAGCGACGACGGCGCCAACCCAGGCGTGGAGTCGGCCGACGGCCACGGTCTGATCGGAATGCAGGAGCGGACGGCTCTGCTCGGCGGCGTGCTCGAGACCGAACCGGCACCGGACGGCGGCTTCTCGGTCAGGGCTCGCTTTCCGCTCGGAGGGGGGCGGCTGGTTTGAGTGTTCGCGTGTTGATCGCCGACGACCAGGCGCTGGTTCGCAGCGGCTTTCGCATGATTCTCGAGGCCCGCGACGATCTAGAGGTGGTGGGCGAAGCCGAGAACGGCGTCCGGGCGATCGAGCTGGCGCGTGAGCTCGAGCCCGACGTGGTGCTGATGGACGTGCGCATGCCGGTCATGGACGGAGTCGAGGCGACCAGGCGGCTGCTCGAATCGGGCTCCAGCGCGCGGGTGATCATTCTCACTACCTTCGATCTCGACGAGTACGTG
>PMXT01000094.1:0-193 GCA_003170995.1 Actinomycetota bacterium
TCTTCTCGCCGAGCTTGAAGGCCACCGTCGGCGAGGTCGGGCTGACGATCAGATCGAAGCGCTCGAACAGGGCAGCGTGCTCGCGGGCGATGATCGTGCGCACCTTCTGCGCCTGACCGTAGAAGGCGTCGTAGTAGCCGGCCGAGAGCGCGTAGGTGCCGATCATGATGCGGCGCTTGGGCTCGTCGCCGAA
>PMXT01000094.1:254-3878 GCA_003170995.1 Actinomycetota bacterium
CAGGCGAGCCCGTACTCGATCGAGAGCGGCAGCGAGCACTCCTCGATCTCGGCGCCCAGCTCCTGGCAGAGCGCGATCGCCCGCTCGGTCTCGGTCCTGACGCCCGGCGAGATCCCCTCGGCCTCGTTCATCTCCCTGGGCACGCCGATGCGCATCCCCTTCAGATCCTCGGCCTCGGGCAGCTCGACTGACTCGGGCATCTCGACCGTGGTCGAATCGAGCGGATCGCGCCCGGCAATGATCCGGTAGAGAAGCGCGCAGTCACGCACCGTCTTGGTGATCGGACCAACCTGGTCGAGACTGGAGGCGAAGGCGACGATGCCGTAACGCGAGACGGTGCCATAGGTCGGGCGCAGGCCAACGAGACCACAGAGCGAGGCCGGCTGCTTGATCGAGCCGCCGGTGTCCGAGCCGAGTGCCCAGGGCGCCATGCCGCCGGCGACCGCCGCCGCCGAGCCGCCGGACGAGCCACCCGGTACGCGCTCGAGATCCCAGGGGTTGTGGGTAGGCCCGTAGGCTGAGTTCTCGGTCGAGGAGCCCATGGCGAACTCGTCCATGTTCGTCTTGCCGAGCGCCGGTAAGCCCGCCTGCTTGACCTTCGCCGCCACTGTCGAGTCGAACACCGGTACGTAGCCGGCGAGGATCTTCGAGCCGGCCGTCGTCTCGATGCCCTCGGTCGTGATCACATCCTTGATCGCGATCGGGACGCTCGAGCCCTGGCATTCCTCGACGACCTTCAGGTAGGCGTGGATCTCGTCGTCGCGCTCGGTGATCGCTTCGAGATACGCGCGATGCAGCTCCTCGGCGCTTGCCTCGCCACGCTCGAGCAACCTCATCGCCTCCTCGGCGGTCAGGCGCAGAGTGTCTACGGCTCTAGCCACTGGCGGGAACCCGGAAGGCGTTGGCTTCGCTCTCGGGCGCGTTTGCGAGCGCCTGCCCACGCTCCAGCGACGGTCGCGGCTCGTCGGGATCGACGACGTTGACCAGCGCGAGCGGGTGGGACGTCGGCGGCACGTCGCCGAGTTCGAGCTCCGAGACCTTCCCGACCGCCTCGAGGATGGCGCTGAGCTGCTCCTGGAAGCGCTCGACCTCCTCCTCGCTGAGCGCGAGCCGGGCCAGCTTGGCAACGTGCAGAACCTGTTCGCGCGAGATCGCCACGGCTGAATCCTGCCAGTAGCGGCGTCGCTCTGTCCAAAACGACAGCGATGAGCAGTGGATCGGGCTCCGATCGGGCGCCGCTCTCTTTTCCGGAAAACGAAGCCGGTTTCTCGGGGCGCCGCTGGCGGTGCGAGCCCGGAGAGGGCAGTGTTTCACTACACGGCCTCGGAGAGGATCGTGTCGCCAGCGGTGTCAGGGCTTTCGCGCTCGTCGCGAAAGCCCGTCCGAGGAAGCGGGTAGAGAAACGGGCCCTCGAGGGCCCGTTTCGATGACACTTATATGGCGCTCCTAGACTACTTGGACGTTATCGGCCTGAAGGCCTTTATCGCCTTGAACGACATCGAACTCGACCTTCTGCCCCTCGGCGAGCGTGCGATAGCCGTCCATCGTGATCTTCGAGTGATGAACGAAGACGTCCTCTCCGCCCTCACGCTCGATGAACCCGAAGCCCTTCTCGTTGGAGAACCACTTAACGGTGCCCTGAGCCAACGTTTCCTCCTTGAACCTGCGACGGCCCAGGCACCGAGCCGTCGAGCGATGATTGAAGCCCCGCAAAAATAGCGGCGAATCTAGTCGAAAGCAAGCAATCCGCGCCTGACACGAGCGGCTCTGATCGTGTTGGCAAGGAGCATGGCTCGCGTCATCGGGCCGACGCCGCCGGGCACCGGGGTGAGCAAGCCCGCCACCTCTACGACCGCACGGTCGACATCGCCGACGAGTCCCTCGGGAGTCCGCGTGATACCAACGTCGATGACCGTGGCGCCCGGCTTGACCATCTCGGGCTGGATCAGACCGGCTCGGCCGGCCGCCGCGACCAGGAGGTCGGCCTTCTTGGTGCGCTCTGCCATGTCGCGAGTACGGGTGTGGCAGAAGGTCACCGTCGCGTTCGCGCGCAGGAGCAGAGCAGCCATTGGCTTGCCGACGATCTCGCTGCGTCCGACTATTACGGCATCCGCGCCTTCCAGCTCGACGTCGTAGGCGCGTATAAGTTCCATGATCCCAAGCGGCGTCGCCGAGATGTGCCCCTCACGACCGAGCCAGAGGCGCCCGACGTTGACGGGGCTGAAGCCGTCGACGTCCTTGACCGGGTCGACCGCCTCCATCACGCGCAGCTCGTTGACCTGGTCGGGAACAGGCGACTGGACGATGAAGCCGTCGATGCTGTCGTCGGCATTCAGCTTCCGAACCAGCGCGAGCACCTGCTCCTCGCTCGCATCACTGGGAAGGCGATGATCGATGGACTCGATCCCGACTTCGGCGCAATCCTTGTGCTTGTAGCCCACATAAACCTGCGAAGCCGCATCGTCGCCAACGAGCACAGTGGCAAGCGAGACACTACCGAGCTCGCGCACATCCTCGGCAACCCGGGCGCGCACGCGTGCCGCCAGCTCGGAACCGTTCATTAGGGTCGCAGGCATTGGAAGCGGAACTCTAGCCGACGTACCTGCCGACCCCCCAACGGAGGGGTTGGCGCCACGAGCATGTTGCCGATCATGAGCGCAGGGTTACCGACGCACTTCTCATGCGCAGACAACTCCGATTTCCCCTTTTTCTCGCTGCCGTTGCGACCGCCGTGATCGTCACCACAGTCACGGCGTTTTTCGTACCGACAGCCGCAGCGCTTGCACTCGTCGGGATCGCGGCCATCCTGATCGCGATCGGCATCCTCACCCTCGCACGCCGGCTCTGAGGAACACGAGCGCACGAGTTTCACCACGACGCGCGGATGCGAATCAAGGCGCGGAGCAGAATCGAACTGCTGTACGAGGCTTTGCAGGCCTCTGCCTAGCCACTCGGCCACCGCGCCGTGCGGGCGAATCCTAGTACAAGGAACTCCTTTCAAAACGAAGCACTCCACCGCCTGGGTGCGCTCGGTGACGGGTCGAGTTCAAGGCGCCGTCTCACATTGCTGCTCGAAGCTGAGCGTTTCCGTGCCTGAGCGAGCAATCAACCGGGACTCATCGTGAGAGGCCACTCAAAGGCGTTCGCATCCGGAGGTGGTCAAGCGACGGCGACGTCTATTCTGTCGCGCGCATGACGAAGAGACCGGATATCCAAGGCCTGCGCGCGGTCGCCGTTCTCCTCGTCATCATCTATCACGCGGGTCTTCCCCTGCCGGGAGGATTCGACGGCGTCGATGTCTTCTTCGCGATCTCCGGCTTCGTGATCACCGGCACGCTGCTCTCGGAGCTGGCCACAAGCGGGAAAATCCGCTTCTCGCGCTTCTACGTCCGGCGCATCAAGCGGCTACTGCCCGCGGTGGCTTTGATGCTCGCCTTCGTCGCCATCGTCGGAGTGCTGGCCGATCCGGCTGGAGCGCAGCGGACGAGCGCTTTCACCGGGATCTTCACGTCGCTATTCAGCTCCAACTTCTATCTGGCGCATCTGCCCACCGGGTATTTCGCCGTGGCTGCAACCGACAACTCCCTGCTCCACACCTGGACGCTCGGCGTCGAGGAGCAGTTC
>PMXT01000031.1:0-5339 GCA_003170995.1 Actinomycetota bacterium
GGAGCCGAAAGCCAAACCCGTAATCAATCCTGGAGGCAGTACGGTCGTGGACATGAGAAACGTCACATTGAAGATCACCTATGAGCCTGTCGACGATTCGGCGTACATCTACTTCGTCGACCCGGCTGAGGCCGGTAGCTTTGGAACTACTCACGGCTTTACATATGCATGTGATCCAATCGAGGTCGATGGAATGATCAACTTGGATTTCGACGTGGACGGGCGCCTCACAGGCATGGAAGTGCTGGGCGCGCGCGGCAAGCTTCCGCGCAGTGTCCTGACCTCGCTGACCTGATCCAACGGCCAGAGAGCCTCTCGTCCGCGCTGTTGGTCGCGAGTGAGCCGCCGAGGTCGTGGTCGCATCTTGTAACCCAATACACCCGGCACCTAGCCCTAGTGTCTCCGTCGGCCGCCGCGCTCGACATGCGCGGGCGCGGCACGCACAACGCTGTCCCAAACGCCGCACGTTGCGGATCCCGCCACCAATTGCGGCCAGATCGGCTCGCTCGCCAGGAGCAGAGGCGAGTCAAAGCGCCGCAGGCGTGGCTAACTCGCTCGAATAGAACACCGACGAAAGTCGTCATGCCCTCTGAAGGACGGCTGGCTTTCGTCAGCTTCTGGGGTGCGCCCGGTCGTAAACCCGCCTTAGCCGGCGCGAATCCACATGGCTGTACATCTGCGTTGTCGAGAGCGAGCTGTGTCCGAGCAGCTCCTGGATCACGCGGAGGTCGGCGCCGCCCTCGAGCAGGTGTGTGGCGAAGGCGTGGCGCAGGCGGTGCGGGTGGCGGACGAGTCGGCGGAGCGTGCTCGTGTCGAGGCGCCTGCCGCTGACGGATAGGAAGAAAGCGTTGTTGGCGCCGCAGGCGAGCTGGGGTCGGGCCTGGTGCAGGTAGCGACCGGTCCAGGCAGCCGCCTCCTCGCCCAGCGGGACGACGCGCTCCTTGCCGCCCTTGCCATGCACGTGCACAGTCTCGTTCTCGAAGTCGACGTCGACCAGATCGAGCCCGACCGCCTCGGCGCTGCGCAACCCGGCCGAGTAGACCAGCTCGAGCAGGGCGCGGTTGCGGAGATCGAGCGGGCCTTCACCCTCACTTGCCTTCAGAAGCTCGTCGACCTCGTCGGGGCGCGGGGTCTCGGGCAGGTGGCGGGAACGGCGCGGCTTCAGCGCCAGCTCGGGCACGCGCGCGGGTCCGAGCGCGAAACCGATCAGCCCGCGCACCGCCGCCAGCTTGCGCGCGATCGTGCGCTCGGCGAGGCGCCCGGGTTGCCTTCCGGCCTTCGCGGCGCCGAGTTCGGCGGCGTAGAGAGCGAGCAGGCGCCCATCTATCTGTTCGAGCGCCGCGCCTTGACGGGCCAGGAAAGCGGCGAATTCGTTCAGGTCGGCTCGGTAGGCGCGCCGGGTCGCCTCCGAGAAGGAGGGAGAGGCGAGAAAACGATCGATGGTGCGGTCGAGCTCCACTCCTGAGGTGATTCGGCGCCGGAGCAGGAATCCCGTCTGTGGGCCGCGATTTCTGAGCGTCAGGGCCGCGAGAGCGAGGCGCGGATGCGCTCGATTCACAGCGATTCCGTAACAGGAAACGCGATTCGTTTCTGACGCAGTTTCCGCTTGACACCCCAACGGTGTCAGACACCGGTCAGAGATACCGGTGGGTGTCAAGGGGCGTTTGTATCGAAACTGGAACTATCCGAAGTGTTCAGAAAGAGCAGGAGTATCGAGCGACCGGCGCGACGTGGCGGCGAGCCACGTACCATGTTTCTGATGCGGCGAGTCAAGCAAAGGCGCCTGACCCTTTCTGTGGCAGTTCTTTCCTTACTCGTGGTGGCTCTCAATACGGCCACCACGGCGGGAAACGGTGCAGCGGCCGGCGCCCCTATGGTCGTCATCGATCCGGGGCACGACCTCTATGCCAACTCCGGCACCGAGCCGATCGGACCGGGCTCGAGCACGAGGAAGATCAAAGACGGCGGCGGGACGCGCGGCGTCGTCTCGGGCAAGCCGGAGGCGGTTGTCAATCTGGCCGTATCCAAGCGCCTGGCGACGTTGCTCAAGAGGGCCGGGCTCCGCGTCGCGATGACCCGCACCACGACGAGCCACGTCTCGATGGGGAACGTCGCTCGCGCCCAGTTTGCCAATAGCCGTCACGCCGCTGCCTTCGTGCGCGTCCACTGCGACGGTTCTACTTCGGGCGCGACCGGAACGCACACCCTCTACCCGGCCTATCGGCTGGGCTGGACCAGCGACATCTACAGGCCGAGCCTGAAGCTGGCCAAACTCGTGCAGGCCGAGCTGGTGCGCTCGCTTCGCTTTCCCAACCGTGGCCTCGACGCTCGATCCGACATCACCGGCTTCAACTGGTCAAACGTGCCCGTGATCCTGCCCGAGCTCGGCTTCCTGACCAACCCCGGCGAGGATCGGATTCTCTCGAGTGCGGCCGGGCAGAAGAAGGCGGCCGTCGGCCTCTGTCGCGGCATCCTGCGCTTCCTCAAGCGCTCACCCGCAAGCTGCGGCTAGCGGGTCGCGCGGAACCTGCGGGTGGATTGCTTCGGGCCGCCTTGCCAGACTATCGATTAGGCTGGAGTGTCCCGGAGGCTATAAAATCCGCAGCCAAGTCTTGATCGATAACGGGTGGGTTTCGACGATTAGCTTTCCGGCTGGTCTGCCGACTCGAGGGGAACAGGTGCGGAGAACGGTTTGAGAGAAGACGCCTCTCTAGAGCGCGATAGACGCCTCAACAACTTCGATCTTCTTCGCTTTGTTGCCGCGAGTATGGTTATCGGGAGCCATTCGTTCCCGCTTTCCGGTAGCACGAGGGAACCGCTGAGAGATCTCACCGGTTTTGGCACCTTCGGGACACTCGGCGTGCGCATGTTCTTCGTCATCAGCGGCTACCTGGTGACGCAGAGCCTGTTGAGAAGCTCGACGGTACTGAGCTTCGCAGCGAAACGAATCCTCAGAATCCTCCCCGCTCTGATTGTCGTCGTGCTTCTTGCCGCCTTGGTGGTTGGTCCTCTGATTACTTCGCTTACTCCATCGGAGTATTTCGCGAGGCCGCAAACCCAACGCTACATAACTCACAACATTGCGATGTCGCCCACCATCTACAGGTTGCCAGGCGTGTTCCGGAGCAATACATATGGGCCTGCGGTCAACGGCTCGATCTGGACTCTGCCTTACGAAATGGCGCTGTATATCGTGTTAGCGGTGCTCGCAATCGGAATCAAGAGATCGCGAATCGTGGTGCTCGGGCTCTTCGTTTGTCTGTTCCTATTGCAGCTTCACCCGATTCCCCATCCGATAGTCATCGATCACCTGGCGTTACGCCGGTTCGTGAAGTTGGGGTTGTTCTTCTTCGCCGGGAGCTTGCTGTATCTGTATCGCGAGCTCCTTCCTCCGAACAAAAAAGTGGCCGGTTTGCTTGCGCTGCTATTTGTTGCGTCGTTCAGAACTCAGTATTCACTACTGGTGTCTTTCTTTACGTTGCCGTACCTAGTGATATGGCTCGCGCACTATAGACGGCTGAATACTGGATGGTTCAGCCGGCATGGGGACTTTTCGTACGGAATGTATATATACGCGTTCCCCGTACAACAGTTGACGGTGCAGATGTCCGGAGGACACATACGGCCGTTCGAGTTGTTCGCTATTGCTTTCCCCGTCACGCTGCTTTTAGCGTTCCTCTCGTGGCACCTGGTGGAGTCACCGGCTCTGAGCCTGAAGCGAAGCCCGAGAATTCAGGAGTCGTGGGGAAGTCTCGCGAGAGCGTGGCAGGGGGCGTGGCCGCACGCGCGAGACGGTGAGTCACCGGCCGTTGAGGAGAGTTCGGAGCCATCTGTCTCCCAAGTCGACGATCTGGTTGATGTAGACGTAAAGCCGGAGTAGGTCGAGGAAGTTCAGACCGGGTCAAGGCGTGCCCGCTGCGAAGCGCCCGTGAGCGCAGTCGGTCTTCCTCGACCTGGACCGTACCCTCGCCGGAGAGGCAGAGGGAAGAGCTCGCCGGCGCAGACTCTCTATTGCAGGTGTCGGCTGGCAGCTAGCGAACCGCGGCGACGATCTCCTCGCTGAGGCTCGGGAACTTGCTCAAGAACTCGGCCCGTTTGGGCGGGAATCCCGCCTGGGGTTTGGGTTGGGTTTGGTTTGGGCGGCGCGTTGTAGAGGCGGGTTCCCCGCCTCCCATCCCCAACTCGAGCTTAACTTCAAAACACGCACGCCGCTGTGCCGACTTCGTGCCGAAACGTCTTCTTCCACGGGGGCCACCTGACGGCGCAACTTGGCGCAAACAGGAAGGGCCCGCCGAAGCGGGCCCACTCGAAGGCGCTTTCTGTGATCGCCAGCTGACCGCGGCGCGACGATGTCCTCCCGCGGTGCCGAGCTACTCTTCCAGACGCTCTTGTAGCTCGGTGAATTGATTGCGCAGGCGCGCTGGCAGCCGGTCGCCGAACTGGGCGAAGTGCTGCTCGATATCCGGCACCTCCGCTTGCCAGGCCTCCGCGTCCACGCGCAAGAGATCGCGGATGTTCTCCGGCGCGAGATCGAGCCCGGTCAGATCGAGGTCGCTCTCGTCGGGGAGGTTGCCGATGGGGGTCTTCGTGGCCCCGGCTTTGCCCTCTACGCGCTCGCACATCCAGGCAAGCACGCGGCTGTTATCGCCGTAGCCCGGCCAGAGCCAGTCGCCGTCGGCTGTCTTGCGGAACCAGTTGACGTAGAAGATGCGCGGCGCCTTGTCGCCCAGCCGGTCGCCCATGTCGAGCCAGTGCTGGAAGTAGTCGGCCATGTCGTAGCCGCAGAAGGGCTGCATGGCGAAGGGATCGCGGCGCAGCTTGCCGACCGCGCCGATGTTGGCCGCCGTCGTCTCAGACGAGGCTGTTGCTCCCAGGAAGACACCATGATCCCAATCGAGCGCCTCGGTCACCAGCGGGACGACGCCGCTGCGCCGTCCGCCGAAGATGAAGATGTCGATCGGTACGCCTTCGGGATCCTCCCAGTCGGGGCTGATGACCGGGCACTGCGCCGCCGGGGCGGTGAAGCGGGCATTGGCGTGCGCGGCCGGGTCGTCGTTACCGGGAGCCCAGTCACGGCCCTTCCAGTCGATCGCGTGGTCCGGCGCCGGGACGCCCATCCCCTCCCACCAGATCTCGCCGTCGTCGGTGAGGGCGGCGTTGGTGAAGATCGTGTTCTCCCTGATCGTGTCCATGGCCATCGGGTTCGACTGGTACGAGGTTCCGGGCGCGACGCCGAAGAAGCCCGCCTCGGGGTTGATGGCGTAGAGGCGGCCGTCGGGGCCGATCTTCATCCAGGCGATGTCGTCGCCGAGGCACTCGGCCTTCCAGCCCGGGATGGT
>PMXT01000031.1:5364-17730 GCA_003170995.1 Actinomycetota bacterium
ATCAGCATGTGCTCGGCCATCCAGCCCTCTCGCCTGGCCATGGTCGAGGCGATGCGCAGGGCGAAGCACTTCTTGCCGAGCAGAGCGTTGCCACCGTAGCCGGAGCCGAACGACCAGATCAGGTTCTCGCGCGTGAAGTGGCTGATGTACTTCTTCTCCATCGGCGCGCAGGGCCAGGGAACGTCCTCTTGCCCGGGCTCGAGCGGCGCACCGATCGAGTGCAGGCAGGGCACGAACTCGCCATCTTCTCCCAGCGCCTCGACCACTTCGGCGCCGACCCTGGTCATGATGTGCATGTTGCAGACGACGTAGGGGCTGTCGGTGATCTCGACGCCGATCTTGGCCATCGGCGAGCCCAGCGGGCCCATCGAGAAGGGGATGACGTACAGCGTGCGCCCGTGCATGCAACCCTCGTAGAGGTCGAGCATCGTGCGCTTGAGCTCGTCTTCGGCGATCCAGTTGTTGGTGGGGCCCGCGTCTTCTTCGTTCGGCGTGCTGATGTAGGTGCGGTCCTCGACGCGGGCCACGTCGCTGGGGTCGGAGCGGAAGAGGAAACTGCCCGGACGCTTCTCGAGCGGGATGGCGGCGCCGCCGGCGACCATTTCCGCCATCAGTCGGTCATACTCGGTCTTGCTCCCGTCGCACCAATGAATCTCGTCGGGCTGGCAGAGCGAAGCCACCTCTTGTACCCATTGTCGTAGTTTCTGGTTCTTCGCTTCGTAAGCCATGGATCTCCTCTTGTTGGGGAGTTTGGGGCCCGTTCGGTTGTCCCTCCGCGGTAACTGAAGCGGCCGGCGGTTGCCCGCTTTCTGCCTGCCTCGCTCCCGGAGGAGGTCCCATTTATATCAACAGCGAGGGAAGGAAAAGCGTTGGCAGGCGCTCGGTTTGAGCTCGCCGGAGGGTGATTGTGTACGGTCCGGAGGACGTGGAGAGCTCTCACGACGTGCTCGTAATAGGCGCCGGTTGCGCCGGGATGCGCGCTGCCATCGAGGCGCACGACGCGGGCGCCGACGTCGCTCTGGTCTCCAAGCTGCATCCCACCCGTAGCCATTCCGGCGCCGCCAGAGGCGGCATCAACGCGGCGCTGGGGAATGCCGGCGAGGACAGTCCCGAACGCCACGCCGCCGATACCGTCAAGGGCTCGGACTACCTCGGCGACCAGGACGCTATCGAGCTTTTTTGCGCCGAGGCGCCCGGCGACATCTACCAGCTTGAGCGCTGGGGCGCCCTGTTCGACCGGGACGACGAAGGCAGACTGGCGCAGCGCGCCTTCGGCGGCGCCGGCGCGCCGCGTACCGTCCATGCCGCCGATGTCAGCGGCCACGTGCTTTTACAGGTCCTCTACGAGCAACTGCTCGCGCGCGAGATCCGCGTCTACGAGGAGTACTTCGCCTGGCGCCTCGTCGTCGGCGCGACGGGCTGCGACGGCGTGCTGGCCTGGGACCTGGCGCGCGGGGGAGTGCGGGCGCTCGCGGCCAAGGCGGTGATTCTGGCCACCGGCGGCTCGGGACGCGTCTACTGCGGCTCCACCAACGCCCATGCCTGCACCGGCGACGGCATGGCGATGGCGCTGCGCGCGGGGCTGCCGCTCGAGGATCTGGAGTTCGTGCAGTTCCACCCGACTACGCTCGTCCCGAGCGGGCTGCTGGTGACCGAGGCGGTGCGGGGCGAAGGCGGTCTGTTGCTCAACGCCAAGGGAGAGCGCTTCATGCGCCGCTACGCGCCCGAGGCGATGGAGTTGGCCAGCCGCGACGTCGTCGCGCGCGCCGAGCAGACCGAGATCGACGAGGGTCGTGACGTGAACGGCTCGCTGCTTCTGGATATGCGCCACTTCGGGCGCGAGAAGATGATCGAGCGCTTCCACGGCACACGTGACCTTGCTCTCACCTACGCCGGTATCGATCCGCTCGAGCAACCGATTCCGGTGCGCCCCGGCGCTCACTACCACATGGGTGGGGTGGCCACCGACGTCGATGGTCGCAGCGAGATCGAGAACGTCTTCGCGGCCGGCGAGGTGGCCTGCGTCTCGCTGCACGGCGCCAACCGGCTCGGCGGAAACTCGCTGATGGAGACGATCGTCTTCGGGCGGCGGGCGGGTCGCGCCGCGGCCGAGCAGGCGTTGAAGAGGAGCGGGAGTGCCGGGCTGGCGCCCAGTGCCCGAGTCGACGGCGAGCGCGAGCTGGCGCGGCTGCTCGAGCGCCACCAGGGCGAGCGGCCCAGCCGGATTCGTGATGAGCTCGGCGCCTCGATGCACGAGAACTTCGGCGTCTTCCGCGAAGAGGGTGGGATGCGCCGCCAACTCGAGCTCCTGGAGAACCTGCGCGAGCGCTACCGCCACGTGCTCGTCGACGATCGGGGTGAGATCTTCAACAGCGATCTCGTTCAGGCGCTCGAGCTCGGTTACCAGCTCGACCTCGCCGTCTGCATGGTCAGTGCCGGGCTGGAGCGGCGCGAGAGCCGGGGTGCCCATTCCCGGCCCAAAGACTTTCCCGCCCGCGACGACGAGAACTTCCTCAAGCATTCGCTTGTGCGCTGGTCGAACGACTGGCTCGACCTCTCCTGGAAGCCAGTGACGATCACGAAGTGGCAGCCGCAAAGGCGGACCTACTGATGCAGGTTCGGCTCCATGTCCAGCGTTCCGATCCCGTCACAGGCGAGACGAGGCTGCAGCTCTTCGAGCTCGAGCTGCCGCGCGAGGCGACGCTGCTCGACTGTTTGGAGCAGATCAAGGATGAAGTGGACGGCACGCTCGCCTTCCGGCGCAGCTGCCGCGAGGGAATCTGCGGCTCCTGCGCGGTGAGAATCGACGGGCGGACGGCGCTTGCCTGTCGCACTCCCGTCGCCGAGCTCGTGGCCGAGGGCCATGCGCCGACTATCGCTCCGATCGGAAACCTGCCGGTTGTACGCGACCTGGTCGTCGAGATGGAGCCGATGTGGCAGAAGATGCGCGCCGTCGAGCCCTTCCTGCGGCCCGGTCCGGATTGCGGGCTCGACGGTCGCGAGACGCCGATACCGTCCGCCCGCCTCGATGCCGTGCGCAAGGAGTCGCTCTGTATCAACTGTGGCGCCTGCGTCTCGGAGTGCGACGCGATGACGGTGAGCCCCGAGTTTCTCGGTCCGCACGCCCTGGTCAAGGCCTGGCGACTCGTCGGTGATCCGCGCGACGACGCGGTTGCACCGCGCCTGAAAGGACTGAGCGGCGAGCACGGCATCTGGGAGTGCACACGCTGTTACCTCTGCAACGAGCGCTGCCCCAAGGGAGTCGATCCGCGCGACGCGATCGCCAAGCTCGGGGCCGAGGCCATCGCGGCCAGAATCGATCGCGACCGGGGTGCCAGGCACGCTAAATGGTTCGTGACCTCGGCGCGCACCACCGGCTGGTTGCGCGAGAGCGAGCTGGTTGTGAGGACGCTCGGCCTTGCTTTCTCGTTTGCCAAGATCCCGCTTGCGTTGCGCCTCTTCCGCCGCGGCAAGGCTCCCTTGCCGCTCCCCCGGCACAGGGCTCGGGACCTCGCTCCGGCGCGCGAGCTTCGCCATATCGTGGCCGGGCAGGACCGGCGCGGGGCGCTGGGGATCGTCCAGGGCGAGCGGGCGCTCGAGCGCATCGACTTCATTTGCTCGCCCGAGCAGCCGGTGGGGGAGGATGAGCCCTGATGCGCAGGATCGCCTACTACAAGGGCTGCCTGGCCGGGCTCTCGGCCCGCGAGCTAGACGTCTCGACCAGGGCACTGGCGCCGAAGCTGGGGCTCGAGCTGGTCGAGCTGGAATCGGTCACCTGCTGCGGTGCCGGCGACATCCAGATGGCCGATCCCGACTACGCCTTGCACCTGAACGCGCGCATCCTCGCCGAGGCCGAGCATGCCGGCTCGGGCACGATCCTCACCGTCTGCAACGTCTGCACGCTCAACCTCAGGCAGGCGGCCTGGCAGCTCGGAAACGACGAGCAGCTGCGCTCGCGGGTGAACGAGAATCTGGAGCGCTCTGGAGCCAGGCCATACTCCGGCGGCGTCGAGGTGACGCACCTGCTCTGGCTGATCGCCCGTGGCGAGGGTCTCGAGCGGCTGAAGGAGATCGCCGTGAGGAAGCTGGACGGGCTGCGGGTGGCGCCCTTCTACGGCTGCCAGCTACTTCGTCCCTCCAAGCTGATGGGCTTCGAGGACCCCGATCGGCCCACCTCGCTGGAGACCGTGATCGAGGCCTGCGGCGGTGAGCCGGTCGACTATCCGGCGAAGACACGCTGCTGCGGCTTCCCGATCCTGCTCGCGCGCGAGCAGACGTCGCTGGCCGAGCTGGCGCGGCCGCTCGAGCAGGCGCTGGAGGCCGGCGCCGAGGCGATGGTCACCTCCTGTCCGCTCTGCCACCTCTCGCTCGACGCCTGGCAGAAGAGTCTGGAACGGACGCTGGGACGGAAACTCGGCCTGCCCATCTTCCACCTCTCCCAACTGCTGGCGCTGGCCGCCGGGCTGGAACCTGCTCGGCTCGAATTCTCGCGCCACGCAGTCTCGCTGGGACCCGTTCTCGCCAGGTTGGAGTCACCGCTCGAGGGCGGACGATGACCTGGGCCGCAGTAGTACTGGTCGCGCTCATGTTGATCGCACTTGGCTGGGGTCTTTTCGAGGCCGGCTGGGTGCAACTGGTGGTACTAGAGGTGCCCCTGCCGGGCCTACCGGAAGAGCTCGACGGCCTGCGCATCGCCCACCTCAGTGATTTCCATCTCGGTTTTCCCTCGCGCGGGCACAGGGCCGTTGTCAAGGCGATCGACTGGGTTTCCGAGCGCAAGCCCGACCTTGTGCTGGTGAGCGGCGATCTGCTCTCACGCCCGCGCGGGGAGGCCGAGTTGAGGCGTCTGCTGGGGAGGCTCGAGCACTGTTTCGTTGTCCTCGGTAACCACGATTTCGCGCTCTCCCGCGATCCCTTTGCTCGTCCGTCGGCCATGCTCGAGCTCGAGCCGGCGACCGTGCTTCTCGACGAAGCGCGAAGCGTCCAGATAGCGGGAAAGCATGTTCAGATCGTCGGCGTCGATCCGCGTACGTACATGGCAAACGAGGCCGCGCCGCAGCTTCTCGCCGATCTCGGGGCCGATCTACGCATCTGCCTCTGCCACTTCCCGGGCATCGTCGAGCACATGCCGCCGAAGTCGTTCGACCTGATCTGCGCCGGGCACCTCCATGACGGCCAGATCGCGCTTCCCTACCCGGGCGGGAAGATCCGCTTCGCTCACCTGCGCTACCGCCAGGGCCGGGGCCTCGTGCGACGATCGAGCGGGCTACTGCACCTCTCCGCGGGGCTCGGCACCACTTTCGTGCCCTTCCGCTTCTTCGCCCGCCCCGAGGTAACCGAGCTAAATCTGCGATCCGAGAAACTATCCCGGTAAGCCCTGCGCTTCGCTAGCGAGATAGGCTTCTAGAGCCTATCTCGCTAGACCAGCACGACCGATGCAGCCGTTTCGTGGCGCCAGGAACCGCCCGAGCCACTCACCGCACTACCAGTGCGCTTTCGCGACTCGCGCGGCCCCTGGCATCCACGCCTCGACCACCTCGACCGCGCTTCCCTAACGAGATAGGCTCTTGGCTGATGGAGGGACAGGCGCTGATCTCGCCGGAGGTGCTCGCTCGCTACGCGGCCGATGCCGCTCGCGAGGTCGAAGGGGTTCGCCGCGTCATCTCCGGGCACCTTCGCCGACAGCCGAGCGTGCGGGTTCTGGTCGGAGACGACGGAGTGCGCTTTCAGATTCCGGTCGTGCTGGAGTACGGCATTCCGATTCTGCCGGTGGCGCGCGAGGTGCAGCGGCGTGTGCGCCGGTATCTGAAGGTTATGGCCGATGTCTACCCGACCAGCGTCGAAGTCGTCGTTGCCCAGATCGAATCTGGCCAGGGATGAGCCCGCGCCTGGAGCCGCTCTCGCGCGGAACTCTGGCTACCGCTCCCTCTGTCTGTCACGGCTGCGTCTGGTGGCAGGCGCGCGGTGGCAAGGCAGTCAGCAAGGAGCGCTGGATCGAGCAGGCCGAGGAGGACTGGGGAGCCTGGGGGACGGTCTACTTCGACGACGACGGGCGCCTGCTCGGCGTCATGCAGTATGGGCCCGCGTTGTTGTTTCCGCGCACTCACAGGCTTCCTGCCGGCCCGGCCTCGGAGGATGCGGTGCTCGTCACCTGTGCCTACCTCGTCGATCCGGCCTGCCCCTGGGTTATCCAGTCGCTCTTTCTGGCAGCTATCGGCGAGGCGCGAATGAGGGGGGTGAAGGCGCTCGAGGCCTTTGCCTTCCGCTACTACGAGCAGGACGACTTCGAGCAGCGCCTCATTCTTCACCGCGCGATCTTTCCCCACGAACTCCTGGCCGATCTCGGCTTTGTCACGATTCGCAGTGCCGGCCGCGTGCAGCTCGCCCGGCTGGAGCTGGGTGGGCTCGAGCCCGGCGCCGAGCCTGCGCACGGGTTCTGGGGGGCGCTCAAGCGATCGTTCTGGGCGGCGCCGGTGCCGGCGCCGCCGCGTCCGTAGCGACCCGATTCGGGAAGGTCAGTGACACCTGTCGCTGCCGGAATCGAGCGCGCGGCCGCTCGCTGCCGACAGAAACCGCCAGCTGTAGCGGCCGGCATCCAGGCGTAGCCGAAGCACTCCCCAGTGCGAGGTGATGATCTTCCTGCTTCCGGGGGTCGTCCTGACGGCCGGGTAGAGAGAGCCGCCGCCGGTACCGACCACGAACTCACGCATCCCGCGTGCGCGATTGATGTGGCCCGATGCGTCGAGCGGAGCGAAGCGTTGGTAGAGGTGGTCGTGGCCGTTCAGGATTACCTCGGCGCCGGCTTTCGCCAGCGTTGACCAGATCGGTTGCATGGTTTCGTCTGAGCCATGCGGGCCCGAGGAGAAGCGCGGGCTGTGCCAGTAGGCGAGCGTGCAGCGCGCCGGGTGGCGGGCGAGGTCGGTTCGCAGCCAGCGCAGCTGTGGCGATCCTGGCCCGCAACCGCCGGAGACGAAGTCGCAGTTGGAGTTGAGGACGACGATGTGCCAGCGTCCGAGCCCGTAGCTGTAGTAACCGCCGGGAGGCGCGGATCTACGTCCGAAGTAGGCGAAATACGCTCTGGCACCCTTGGTCAGGTACTCGTGGTTTCCGACCGCTGGGCGAGTTCGCAGCTTGAACCGGCCCCAAGTCGGGTTGTAGCAACGCGCGAAATCACTTGCCGAGCCGGTCGGATAGGCGGTATCTCCGATTGCCGCGACAGCGCCGGGGTGGCTATCGATCAAGCGGGCCGTTAACCGAGCGCCGTTCAACGAGCAGTCGGCGATGTCGCCGGCCGCGAGCAGAATCGCCGGAGGCTTGGACGCGGTACCGGCTGCGCCCGCCTGTGGAACCAGGGCGAGCAGCAAGACGAGCGGAAATACCCGCATACGCAGCGGTTCTGCTCTAGACCTGAACCGATTGCGCCTGAAGGACGAGCTCGGCGATCTGCAGAGCATTCAGAGCAGCGCCCTTGCGCAGGTTGTCGCAGCTCAGGTAGAGCGAGAGCCCGCGCGCGACGGTCGGGTCGCGGCGGATGCGCCCGACCAGCACCTCGTTGCCCCCGGCTGCGTCCTTTGGGGTCGGGAACTCCGGTAGATCGAGCACGCGCACACTCGGCGCCTGGCGCAGAATCTGAGCGGCCTGCTCAGGCGAAAGGTCATCCTCGAGCTCGATCCAGATGGCCTCGGAGTGACCGACCAGCACCGGCACGCGCACACAGGTCGGCGCCAGCGGCAGCTCGGGCAGCTCGAGAATCTTCTGCGTCTCCTGGCGTAGCTTCGACTCCTCGTCGGAGTCCTCGCCTTCCCACGACCAGTCCATGGTCAGGTTGTGCTCGGCGGGAGTCTCTGCCTCGAGCGCCGCCATGCGCTTGGCGCCCGCGCCCGAGACCGACTGATAGGTCGCGACGTGCACACTCTTCAGGCCGGCCGCATCGTGCAGCGGCTTCAGTGTCGTCGTGAGCGGGATGGCACAGCAGTTCGGGTTGGCGATGATGCGATCGCGCTCCAGCGCCTCGAGTGCGCGGGTGCCGTTCACCTCTGGCACGACCAGCGGATAGCCGTCGACCAGGCGGTAGGCCGAGGACTTGTCGATGCAGATCGCGCCGCCCGCGGAGGCGTGCGGAACCAGCTCCTTCGACCTGGAGGTGCCGACCGAGAACAGGCAGAGATCGAGATCGCCGGCGCGGAGCGCCTCCGGCGTCGCCTCCTCGACGACCAGCGTTCCGTCGCCGAAGAGCAGTTCTTTCCCGGCCGAGCGCGGCGAGGCAAAGGCGCGCACGTTGCGATAGCCCCGCTCGGCGAGCAGGCGCAGGGTGAGTGTGCCGACCGCGCCGGTGGCGCCGATGACGCCGATGTGGGCCTCTCGTAGCGGGCTACTCATGACCGCGCTCCGCCACTTCGGTGTCGAGCTCGAAGGCCGCGTGTAGCGCCTGCACGGCGCGCTCCACGTCTTTCTTGGCAACGTGACAGGCGATCTTGATCGGCGAGGTCGAGATCACTTCGGGCTCGATTCCCAGCTCGCCCAGCACGTCGAAGGTCTTGGCGGCGACGCCGGGATGGCTCTTCATGCCGGCGCCGATGACGCTGACCTTGCCCAAATCGTCGCGCGAAGTCCACTTGACGCCGAGCGCGTTCAGAGTCTTCTCACTGGCCTGGTGATCTTCCAGCGGCGCCGAGTAGACGATCGCGCCGTCACCGTTGACGAGGATCGTGTCCACGTTGACCTGGGCTTCGGCGAGTGCCGAGAAGAGCTTCGCGGGGGTCGTTCCCTCGACTCTGTAAATGTTCTCCTCCATGGTGTGCGTGACACCGGAGATCATCGCCTTCTCGAGCATTCGTTCGTCCTCCTCGCGAATCCAGGTTCCGCCAGCATCCGAGAAGCTGGAGCGGACATGCACCATCACGTTGTGGTTGCGCGCGAACTCGACAGAGCGTAGCTGCAAGACCTTGGCGCCCGAGGCGGCCATCTCCAGCATCTCGTCGTAGGAAACCGCGTGCAGTTTGCGCGCCGTCGGTACTACACGCGGATCGGCGGTGAACACTCCCTCGACGTCGGTGTAGATCTCGCAAGCCTCGGCGCCGATCGCACCGGCCAGGGCGACCGCCGTGGTATCCGAGCCGCCGCGGCCGAGCGTGGTCACATCGAGCGAATCCGAGGAGACGCCCTGGAAACCGGCGACGAGCACGATCTTGCCCTGATCGAGCGCCTCGTGGATGCGCTTCCCCCTGATGGCGACGATCTTGGCCTTGGTGTGGACGGTGTCGGTGACGATGCCCGCCTGCGAGCCGGTGAGCGAGATCGCCTCGTGGCCGAGGTCGTGGATGGCCATCGCCGCCAGCGCGCAAGAGATGCGCTCTCCCACCGAGAGCAGCATGTCCATCTCGCGGGTGTTGGGATTGGGCGAGATCTTGTAGGCGAGCTCGACCAGCTCGTCGGTGGTGTCGCCCATCGCCGAGAGCACGCCGACTACGCGGTTACCGGCCTCGCAGGTTGCAACCAGTCGCTCGGCGACCAGCTTGAGCCGCTCGGGGTCGGCGACCGAGGTGCCGCCGAACTTCATCACCACCGTGCCGAGGCGCGGCACGGTGCCGTGATGGTGATGATGGGTCTCGCTCGTGGTCATAGTTGGTGCGGGAATTCTGTCGAATGGGTTCTCCCGCCCTAGATCAGGATGCTACTCAGCGGCGAACGCTCTCGCCAGACGATCGTTTACCGATCCGACGCCCGCTCCTCCCGCAAACGCGAGTGGAAAGCCGTCCACCCTTACGATTACATCTCCCGCCGGCCCTCGAGCGCGCGCCCGAGCGTGACCTCGTCGGCGTACTCCAGGTCGCCGCCCACGGGCAGGCCGCTGGCCAGACGGGTGACGCGGACGTGGTCACGGCCGCGCAGCCGGTCGGCGATGTAGGAGGCGGTCGCCTCGCCGGTCATGTTCGGGTTGGTGGCGATCACGACCTCCTCGATCCCTCCCTTGTCGACACGGCCGATCAGCTCCTCGAGGCGCAGGTCGCGCGGCTCGACGCCGTCCAGCGGCGAAAGCGCGCCGCCGAGCACGTGATAGAGGCCGCGGAACTCGTGCGTGCGCTCGAGCGAGACCACGTCCACGGGCTGCTCGACGACGCACAGCTGGTGCCGATCGCGCCGCGTATCCAGACAGATCGAGCAGAGCTCCTCCTCGGTCAGGTTGCCGCACTCCGCGCAGAAGTGAACGCGCTCCTTCACATCCACGATCGCCTCGGCCAGCGCGGTCGCCTCCTCCTTCGACACCTGCAGCAGGTGGAAGGCGAGCCGGCGCGCCGTGCGCTGCCCGATGCTGGGCAGACGCGTCAGCTGCGCGACGAGATTCTCGATCGCCGGAGAGGGCACGGGATTATTCTGCCTGTCCTCTGCGGACGGGCCGGTTCGAGCTAGGTGGTGTACGGGGGAATTCGGTGCTGATGTCTCGGCAGGCGTTATCGTGGCGCTCGGGCGGCGTGAACTTTTCGCGCCTCTCGCGGCAAGAGGTGGAGATGATTGAGAATGTCCCCGTGTTGCGAGTCGTACCGACGGACGCGGAGCTGCTCGCGGCGTCTCTGGAGCATCCGGAGTCGTTTCGAGTGCTGTTCGAGCGCCACTATCAGCCGGTCTGGCGCTTTCTCGTCTGGCGCTTCGGAGGCGCCGCGGCTGAGGACGCCTGCGCCGAGACCTTCGCGACAGCCTTCGCCGAGCGCGGCCGCTATGACCACAGCTATGCCGATGCGCGGCCGTGGCTGCTCGGGATCGCGGTCAACCACGGCCGCCGCCATGCGCGGCACGAGCGCGGGAGGCTGAAGAAGCTCGCGGGCACCGTTTCCCGTACGCCTTCCGGCCCGACCGTCGGCCTCGATCCTCGGGGCGATCTCGCTCAGGGTCTGCTCGCGCTCGACGGGCGGGACCGCGAGCCCCTGCTCCTACTGGCGCTCGCCGACCTTTCCTACACCCAGATCGCCATCGCGCTCGACATTCCCGAGGGAACCGTGCGCTCGCGGATCAATCGCGCCCGCCGTCAGCTGAAGGAGGCAATCCAGCAATGAACGAGATCGATCAGCTCGTGCAGGAGCTCTACGCGGCGGACGCGCCCCTGACCCCTGCGCCCGAGGCTCTGTGGGCCTCGGTGGAAAGCAGGATCGGCGCGCTCGCAGGCTCTTCGTCTGTCCGTCGGCGGCGGCACCGGCGGCGCTTCGCACTCGCCTTCGGGCTTGCGCTGGCGGGTGCGATCGTCCTCGCCTTCCTGCCGGCGCTCCGCCACTCGCCCGACGGGGCGATCCCGGAGAATGCCAGTGCCGCCCAGGTGCTGCGAACCCTCGCCGACCGGAGCTCGGCTCTGCCGGACGTCCCCCGCGGGAGCTTCCTCTACTCGAACGACACGCGGATCGTCCTGAGCACAAGCTCGTACCCGAATGGCACCAGCGTCAGCGCCTTCATCCGCCAGCATTGGCAGCTCTGGGTGGGACGGGACGGCAGCGTGCGTCAGCGTGTGCGCACCGAGCGCGAGTATGTCGGCTACCCGACCCCGCGCGCCCGCCGCCTGGCGCGGCGCTATACGAAGCTGCGAGACTTTCCTCTGGAGGATACGACCACCCACTCTCTAAAAGCGTTCCGGGACGGATTTGGGATGACGCTGAGCGCCATGAGACGCCTGCCCACGGATCCGAGCGCGCTCGCCCGTGCGGTGCTGGCGAACCCGAGAACCCGGGTGTGGTACGCGTTTGGTGTGCGCTACAACGATCCGTTCGAGGCCGCGATCGGGATCAGTTTAGTGCCCGTGCGCCCGGCGACCCGCGCTGCCATGCTGCGCGCCCTCGCGACCCTCCCACACGTGCGCAGACTGCCTGACGAGTCCGTGGCGGGAAGGCCGACGGTCGCCGTCGCGTATCGCTTCGTCGTGTCCGAATCCAGGCACGACGCCTACGATCACGTCCTCCTCCTCGACCCGGCAACGGGCGCTCTCCTGGGCTCGCGCTACGTCAGCCTCTTTCCCACCGCGGGCCTTCCCGCGGGAACCGCGATCAACCGCTGGACGTATCGGCAGGCTGTCGTTCCCACGCTGCATAGCGTCCCGAAGGGCGGCTAGTCGCGCGCCTGAGCGTAGACGCTACGTCCTGGTTTCGGCGCCCGCCGACGGTGCCTGGTCCGGGCAAGGCGTGTTGGTTAGGCGCGAAATCGACACATTTTGTGGCGTCTTCTCTCGATACCGTATCCCGCCCCGTGGGAGGGTGGGGGGTGGTGGGTGGTCAAGGAGGCGCCTGTACCCCGGAACCCGCTCCGCGCGGGACCCGTCGTTCTTAGGCGCCTTAGAACTTGAATCAGAATGAAGACCTGCCGACTGGGTGTGATCGGTGGATGCGA
>PMXT01000083.1 GCA_003170995.1 Actinomycetota bacterium
CCACCGACCCGGTAAGGCGCTTGTGAACGGCTGAGTCGGTCCGGGTCAGAGTGACGGTCGAAGTCGAGCGGCCATCAAGTCGAGGTCGAAACCTCGCGTCCGACGGGCGGGCGGATAGCCTCGACCTGCGGACGAGAGAAAGGCGAGGGCCCGGGTTTCGCAGACCCGAGCCCTCTGGTCGGTTGCGGACGCGGCCGACCATGGTGTGGTTGTTCCACGGCTGGGGTCGGGCGTCCACTTTTCGCGTGTCCGCAGGAGTGCGGACATGCTCCGTCGGCTCGCCCGTGCAGCCCTGGTCCTCATCCAGCTCGTGTGCGGTTGGTGCCGGGCTCGCTTCTTCGTCTGCCGCTCCTGCTACCGGGGCCAGGGCTACTGCAGCAAGCCCTGCCGCGAGCAGAGCCGCGAGCTCATCCTGGCCAAGGCGGAGCAGACGTACCGCAAGAAGCCCGCGGTGCGCGCCAATCGCGCCGAGCGCGCACGGTTCCGACGCGCCCGTCGGCGGGAGGAAGCGGCCCGCGTAGCCTATCTGGGTTCAATACCGGCGACTACTGCGGCTGACTTGCCCGCGCCGACCGGTCCGGCGTCGCCGATCCCCGGCGAGCCCGCGACCGGCGACGGGAGCAAGTCCGATGGATCCGTACACGATGACCATCAAGCTCGGCAGCAGCCGGACGCGGCTGCTGCTGAGGCAGGGCAGCGACGAGCTGATGCGGGCCTCGCTGCCCTCGCCGGCGCCGTGCTGCTCGGCGAGGCCGGCCAGGGCGCTGTTGGAGAGCATGGCGCTCTGGCTGGATACCCGCTTGCGCGTTGTGCTGTCTGCGGACGAGCCAGCGACTGGATCCTGCCTGGCTCTCACCGACGAGCGCGGGACCGCCTCTCCCACGCTGTTCTACGAGGTCGTCACGGCCGGGCGAGCGCGGCGTCGCCCGGTGCGGCTGCGCGGCGTCGATGACTTCGCCGACCTGCGGCAGCTCAGCCTGCTCGATGCCGGAGGTCGCCGATGACCATCTCCAGCGAGCGGGAGGCCAAGATCCGCGTGCTGCACTACGGCGAGCACTGGCCGGTGGGGACCATCGCCAAGCAGTTGGGGATCCACGAGGACGCCATCGAGCGGGTCCTCCGATTGGACCAGCCGCGCAAGCTGCCGCAGCGGCCGATGCTGGTCGACCCCTTCCGCGACTTCATCGACCAGACCCTGCAGGAGTACCCGAGCCTGCGCTCCACCCGCCTGTTCGACATGCTCCAGCCCCGCGGCTTTCAGGGCTCGGTGCGCACCCTGCGCGAGTTCGTCAAGCAGGTGCGGCCCCAGCCCAAGCACGAGGCGTTCCTGCGTCTGTCCCCGATCATCGGCGAGCAGGCGCAGGCCGACTGGGCCCGCGTCGGGGAGATTAAGGTCAAGGGCGGCGTGCGCGTCCTCTGGATCTTCCTCATCGTCCTCGCGTGGTCGCGGGCGATGTGGGGTGAATTCGTCCTTGATCTGTCGGTCCACTCGCTGCTGCGCTCGCTGGCGCGCGCCGCGGACTTCTTCGGTGGCACTTGCCGCGAGTGGCTCTTCGACAACCCCAAGACCGTCGTGCTGGAGCGTTGCCGGCAGGCGGCTCGCTTTCACCCTCTGCTCTTGGACCTCTCCGGCCGCTATGCCGTGCGCCTGAAGCTGTGCGCGCCGCGCAAGGGGAATGAGAAGGGGACCGTCGAGCGGCTGGTGCGTTACACCCGCGACCGCTTCCTCGCCGCCCGTCGGATCCACAGCGTCGAGCAGGGCAACCGTGAGCTGCTCGATTTCATCGACCAGATCGCCCACGCGCGCCCCCATCCTACGATCCCCGGGCGTACCGTCCGCGACTGCTTCGAGGAGGAACAAGAGCGCCTGCTGCCCCTGCCCGCCTCCCCGGTCGGCACCGACGAGATCCTGCCCGTGAGGGTGGACAAGACCGCCTTCTGCCGCTTCGACACCAACGTCTACTCGGTGGACCCGGAGCACGTCGGCAAGACGCTGACCCTGGCCGCCGACGATCGCGAGGTGCGGCTGCTCGACGGCAGCGCTCTACTCGTCAGCCACGCGCGCTGCTGGGGGCGACGACAGACCGTCGAGGCCCCCGAGCACCGCCGGGCGCTCCTGGCGCAGAAGGCGGGCGCGCGGGAGCACAAGGGGCGCGACCGCCTGCGCTCGGCCATCCCAGCCATCGAGGAGCTGTACGGCCGGTGGGTCGAGGCAGGCCGCAACCTGGGCTCGATGACCGCGCAGACGCTCAAGCTCCTCGACCTCTACGGCGTCGATCTGCTTCAGCGGGCCGTCGCACAGGTCCTCGCCAAGGGCCTGCACGACCCCGGCGCGCTCGCCTCGCTCTGCGAGCAGCGCCGGCGGGCCGCCCACGCCCCGGTCCCCGTCGACATCCCGCTGCCATCCCACGTCAACGACCGCGACGTCATCCCTCACGACCTGGAGACCTACGATGAAAAGCCCCGACGGCGTGATTGAGGCCCTGCGCGCGCTCTTCGTGCGTGCCCCGGCCGACGCGTTGGGCGCCTTGCTCGCCCACCTGACCAAGTCCCGCGCCTCGCCGGTGCAGTGCTTCGAGCAACTGGTGGCCCTCGAGCGGCGCGAGCGCGACGAGCGCAATCTGGAGCGGCGCACCAAGAGCGCCACGCTGGGCACCTTCAAAGCGCTCGACCGCTTCGACTGGAACCACCCGCGCTCCATCGATCGGACCCTCTACGAGAGCCTGCTCGAGCTCGACTTCCTGAAGCAGGGCGACAACGTCCTCTTCCGAGGCCAAAGCGGCGTGGGCAAGACCAACCTCGCCCAGGCGCTGGGAATGGTTGCGCTCCAGCAGGGCCGCACGGTGCGCTTCACCACCCTCGCCGCCGCCCTCGCCGACCTCTCGCGTCAGGAGTCGGTGCCCGCCCTCGAGCGCAGGCTGCGCCGCTACACCTCGGTCGACCTGCTCATCCTCGACGAACTGGGCTACCTGCCCTGCGACGGTCGCTCCGCCGACCTGCTCTACAACATCGTCAGCCGCAGGCACGAGCAGCGCTCCACCGCCATCACCACCAACCTTGCCTACAAGCAGTGGAGCACCGTCTTCCCCGGTGCCGCCTGCGTCGCCGCCCTCGTCGACCGCTTTGCCCAGCACTGCCACGTCGTCGATATCGACGCCGAGTCCTGGCGCAAGAAGGAAGCGGGCGAGCGCAGCACCGCCAAGGAACGCAAGAGGAGCTGACCATGCCCCGACAACTCGACCTTGGCTTGGACCTGCCGCCCGAGAAACCAGGTCGCGCTCGCACCCCCGAGCAGCAATGGCTCACTTGGGCCGCATCCGAATGGACGCGCTTCAATGGCGCTACGATGACCGTGCGCTGGGCGCGTGACCTCGCACTCGTGCGTCCGCTCCTCAAGCTGCACGGCGACCGGGAACTCAGACTTCGCTGGAACGCCTACCTCGCCACGATGGACGAGTACTTCGCGCGCCGCGGCTGGGACGTCCCTTCCTTCTCCGCCGCCATCGATCGCTATCGCGGCAGCACCGATCTCGTCCCCATCGTCCGCCGCCGCCGGCTTCTTGAAGCCGAGGAGAACGACCGCGACCCGCTCACCGGTGCCGGCCTCCAACACCGCAACCGATGATCACCGGCGAGAGCCGCCTTCGAGGCCGCGGCGCGGGCTCGACCTCGACCGTCATTTCGACCCGGATTCTCGCTGCCGTCTACAGCTCGTCGAGGATCTCGGCGATCTTGGTCAGGTGCAGGCTCTTCAATAGCTGCTCGAGGTCGTCATTCATCGGTGCCGTCCTCCGGGTCCTTCTCTTTGACGGTGAGGACGAAGTAGTCGGTGGCGATCTCGCGGAGCACCAGGCGCTCGAGCCGATCGAGGTCGAAGAGGCCGTATTGCTCGGCTCTGGCCACAGCGGCCAACAGGGGCGCCTCGGGGTAGTCGCGCACCATCTTGAGCAGCCGGCGCAGGCCGAGCGTGCCCTTGCCCGACGCGCGCTTCTTGAGCGCCGCCGTGTAGGAGGCGAGCTTGGGCTGCGCCGCCAAGAGCTCCTGCTCCTCGGGCGGCGGTTCGTGCTTCTTGCGCAGCTCTCCCCGAGGGGGCCGGTGCGCGGGCTCGGTCAAGCGCGCGCCCTTGGGCTCGACCACGCGCGCGTGGCGGGCGACCTCGCGGGGTCCGTCGTAGACCTCGATGCGATCTTCGAGCTCGCGCACCTCGAGGCGCCGGCCGATCAGCCGGTACGGGCACGAGTAGCGATTGGTCCGGACGCTGATGTAGCCCTCCAGATCGACGATGCGCTGGTGGAGCACGTAGACCTCCGGGATCCAGATCGGCAGCGGCTTGAGACAGACGAGCTCGGTGGCGAAGAGGTCGCGCCGCCTGGCATGCAGCTTGGGCGAATAGAGGGCGTTGACCTTGTCGCACCAGACGACCGCTTCGCGGTTGGCGTGGTCCCAATCCTCGAATTTGCGGCCGGCCAGGAAATTGTTCTGCACGTAATCGAAGCCCAGCTCGACCCGGGCCGAGCGGTTGGCATCGCCTATCTCGTGCGCGGCGAATTGGAAGCCCAGCCGCTCGGCGAAGGCCGCCATCTCGGGGGCGGGCACCATATTGGCGCCCGAGCCGCAGAGCACCAGGACGTGGGTGTTGTCGATCATGCAGCGGCCGGCGGTGCGGCCGAAGTACTTGAGCGCCGCGGTGAGGAAGAGCTTGCACTCGAAGCGGGTGAACCAGGCGTAGAGCTGGATGAAGATCATCCGCGAGAAGCAGAGCACCAGCGAGGCGATGTTCACCTTCTTGAGCACCCCGCCAATCTCGGCCGTGTGCGGCGAGGTGTCGTGCTGCATCTCCTCGCCGGGCTTGAAGTCGTAATGGCCGGCGGGCTCCTTGGGCTCGTGGCCGATGCCGTGGCGGCGGCAGTAGGCGGTGAGCGCCTGGTACGAGAGCTTGGCCCCCCGCGCCACGATCTCCTCGTGGACACGCACCAGGTTGCCTTTGCAGGCGGCGTACTGCGCGAGGATCTCCTCGTGGTGCGGCCCCGCCAGCTCCGCTCTCACGAGGCGCGGCACCTCGGCGCTGCCGCTCTCGACGACGTCCTCCACGGCGTCGCGCGACACACCGAGCGCCTCGGCGATGGCGTGGACGCCGTGACCTTTCTTCCTGAGCTCAAGGATGGCCGTGCGCTGGCTCTGGTCGAGCATCGGCGAGCTCCTTGTCGAAGAGGTGGAAGAGGGTTTGGGTATCGGCCCGGGCTTGCGCGAGGCAGAGCGTCACCTCGCTCTTCTCGGCGCTCTCGAGCTGTCGGGCGATCCCCTCGCGCAGGCGCCCGCTGGCGCGTCGACTGATGGCGGCGATTGCCCCCAGATCGCCCAGGAGCGCTCGCGCCGGCGGCTTCTCGAGCGGCCCATCGCGGCTCAGCTCCGCTTGCGCCTTGAGGAAGAGCCACGGATTGGCCAGGAGCCGATCGCGCGCCTGCGCGTCGCCTGCGAGCCACGCACGGTAAAGCGCCGCAAGCTGCCGGCTGCTCGTCGCCTTGCTGCCCAGCGCAACGACCAGCTGCACGCATGCCTTGCGGTTGGCGCGCGCCAATGGCACCAGGTACTTCATGGCCGCGTACGGCGCGAGCAGGCCGCGGCGCACTCTCTCCTGAATCTCCTCGGGGAGCTCCTCGACCAGGCCCAGCCGCCGGCAGACCCAGCTCGCAGTCTTGTCGAAGCGCTGCGCGAGCACCTCCTGGCTGAGCGCCGGGCGGGACCGCAGGCGCAGCTCGCGCAAAAGCCATCCCTGCTCGAAGGCGTCTCCGCCCTCGGACTCGCGCATCAGATGCCCGAGGATCAGCGCCTCCGCCTCGCTCAGCTGCCAGGCGGTGGCCAGCACCGTGTCGGACTTGAGCTGCTTGAGGCAGCGCACCCGCTTGTAGCCGTCCACCACCACGTGCCGCTCGTCGCGATCGGCCACGACCACGATCGGCACCTGCTGGCCCTTCTCGGCCAGCGAGGCCAGCAGTCGCCTCTCCCGCTCCGGCGACCGCCGGCGCAACGGCTCGTATCGAAGATCCAGCTGCTGATGCTCAAGCTCCATCGCTCTTCGCGGCGGGGCTCATCTCCGGAGGGCGATCACTCGCACCGGGCACGAACAAACCGCACAAACCCCGCTCGTCGGGGCAGGATGGTGCGACCTTGTCCGTCGTCCTGCGAGAGCTTGATCTATGACAATCTGCGCTGGCCGCCCGCGAGGCGGCAGCCCCCTCCTCTTGCGCTCACGATACGACGCCGACGCCTTCGCCCGGCATCGCCTGCCCTTGAGCTTCCCGAGCCAGGTCGCTTGCGCTTCCTGGCGCTGGATGCGCCTCGCCGCTCGACGACACCCCTCGCAGCAATAGCGCTGCCCTCGGTAGTGCCTCACGCAGACCACGAACGGGCACGAGCACCATCGGCACACGATGGCGTAACCCGGACGACCGCACTCCTCGGCACACACGTCTCCGCCGGGCCGGTCCCGCTCTCCTCGCTCCCAACCACTGGACGCCTATCCGCGGATCTGGCAAAGACTTCTCGTCTTCCCGCGAACCACCGCGGAAAGGCACGAGGGCCCGGAGCGCGAATCCGGGCCCTCACCTTCCTTCTGGCAAGGCGTCGCCGGCCTCACTCATGCTGGCTGCCGACCAGCTCGCTCCGCGAACTTCCACCTGCCTGCTTCTGGTGAGCAGACCCCCGCCGATTCTCGCGAGCGCCTAAGTTTCTTTGCCAAAGGAGAAGAC
>PMXT01000126.1:0-484 GCA_003170995.1 Actinomycetota bacterium
GCGTGATCCCGGCGATCGGCACCAGCCCGCCGGGAATCGTCATCTGGAACGGATAGGAGCTGGCCGAGCCGACCGCTTCTTCTCCGTCGAAGGCCGCGTTGATGCGACCTGCCGGCAGGATGCGGCGGAAATTGGCGATCAGCCCCTCGCTGACCTCCTCGCTGAAGTACTGCCAGATCGGGCTGATACCGGCGGCGAACTCATCATCGCTGCAGGTACGGATCTCGATGGTCATCTTGCGATCTTCTCCAGTGGCGCGTATTCCAGTATCAGTCGCCGCTCGCTGCTTTCTCCGGCGAATTTAACCGTAACGACGCCGCCCGGCTCGAGGCGGGTGATCACTCCCTCGCCGAGGGTGGAATGGCGCACCGAGTCGCCCGTCGCCAGATCGGGGAGATCGGTGCGCGGTGTGGCGGCGCTACGCGCCGGTGGCCTGTGGCCCGACCAGGAGGAGGCGCGCAGCCGCTCGCGCCTGATCCAGCGC
>PMXT01000126.1:492-1124 GCA_003170995.1 Actinomycetota bacterium
ACGTAGCAGAGCCGCCGCTCCTCTTCGATTCCCTGCTCCTCGATCGAGCGGGAGTGCGGAAAAATCCCCTCCTCCACGCCGATGATGAAGACGGCGCGGTACTCCAGCCCCTTGGCATTGTGCAGCGTCATCAGGGTGACGTCACTTCGCTCCTCGGCCAGAGTGTCGGAATCGGAGAAGAGCGAGATCTCCTGCAGGAACTCGGCCAGAGCCGGGTGATCGTCCCGGGCTGCAAACTCACCCGCCACGCCGACCAACTCCTCCAGGTTCTCGATCCTGCCGGCCGCCTCGATCGTGCGCTCGGCCTCGAGCGACTCCAGATAGCCGCTCCGCTTCAGCACCACCTCCAGCAGCTCCGGTAGCTCCAGCTCCTGCGCCGCCGACTGGAGCGACTGGATGAGCGTGTGGAAGCCTTCGACTGCGCGCAACGAGGCCGTCGAGATCCCCGCCTCGTCCGCTCGCCCGAGCGCCTGCCAGAGCGAGATCCCCTGGGCATCGGCGAAGGCCTGCAGGCGAGCCAGCGTCGTCGAGCCGACGCCGCGGCGAGGCCGGTTCGCGATCCTGAGCAGCGAGATCGTGTCGAGCGGATTGTCGATCGCCTGCAGGTAGGCGACCAGATCCTTGATCTCGGC
>PMXT01000126.1:1158-6614 GCA_003170995.1 Actinomycetota bacterium
GCGACGTAGCGCGCCTCGGCGTGCTCGTCCTCGACCTCGACCACCTGCACCGCCTCCCCATCCCCCAGCTCCGACCAGAGCCTCTTTTCCTTGCGCTCGCGGTTTTGCTGGATGACGCCGTTCGCCGCCTCGAGGATCGACATGGTCGAGCGGTAGTTCTGCTCCAGCGCGATCTGCCGCGCCTCGCCGAAGTCGCGCTCGAACTCGAGGATGTTGCGGATGTCGGCACCGCGAAACGCGTAGATCGACTGGTCCGGATCTCCAACGGCGAACACGTTCTTGTGCTTGCCCGCCAGCAGCTGCAGGAGCCGGTACTGGGCATGGTTGGTGTCCTGGTACTCGTCCACGAGCACGTAGCGGAAGGCCTTCTGCCAGCGCTCGAGCGCCTCGGGGAAGCGCTCGAGTACCTGCACGGTCAGATAGAGCAGGTCGTCGAAGTCGAGCGCGCTCGTCTCGAAGAGCTTGCGCTGATAGAGCTCGTACACGTCGGCCACGGTCTGGTCGTAGAAGGAAGAGACGCGGGCGCGGTATTCCTCCGGGCCGACCAGGCGGTTCTTGGCATTCGAGATCTGAGAGTGAATGCCGCGCGGGGGGAAGCGCTTGGGGTCACGCTCCAGCTCCTTCAGGCAGATCGTGACCAGGCGAATCTGATCGGGCTGGTCGTAGATGGTGAAGCTCGAGCGGTAGCCGAGTCGAGCGATCTCGCTGCGCAGGATGCGTCCGCAGGCGGCGTGGAAGGTCATGATCCAGGTTCGTTCGGCCGCCGGCCCGAGCAGCGAGACGAGCCGCGAGCGCATCTCCCCCGCCGCTCTGTTGGTGAAGGTGATGGCGATGATCTCGTTCGGCTTGACGCCGCAGGTGCGGATCAGGTGGACGACCCGGTAGGTGAGCACGCGCGTCTTGCCCGAGCCGGCGCCGGCCACCACGAGTAGCGGCCCCTCGGTCGCCAGCACGGCCTCGCGCTGCGTTTCGTTCAGCTCGGCCAGGTAGCTCTCGGAAGAGGAAGCGACGGACACCCGTCCCATGCTATCGGCGAGCGGTGACTGCCCCCACCGACCCCGTCGAAAGTGCTCGCCTCTCGCTCCAGCCGTTACGGTTTTGGCACGGTTTGGGCACGATTCTGTTGCCGTTTGCAGGTTACGATCGCAGTGGGGAGGAAGTTGGTGCGCCATCGCCTGGCGCGAACTGGTTAGGCGCCGGCGCCTCGTCCCAGACGATCTCGGTGTGCAGGCGGCGGCCAAAGCGCTCGAGCATGCGAACGAGCTCGGGCCCGACGGCTAGCGCGATCGCGAACGAGCCCAGCGCGTGCGCCAGCGTAAAGGCAAACCCGGTGATCACCTGCGCGGTCAGCCCAGCCCAGGTGTGAGCGTAGGCGTACCACCAGTAGGCGACGTCCATAGCGGTCGAGAAGCCAAACGCGAGCAGGGCGCAGAGCAGGGCGAAGGCCAGGCGCCGGCGCGCCAGCCGGACGCTCAGCGCCCCGACCGCGCCGCAAGCCGCCCAGAGAGCCATCTGCCAAGGTGTCCAGGGCCCCTGGATGAGGAAGAAGTTGGAGACAAGCGCCCCCAGCGCCCCCACCGAGATGCCGATCCGCAGCCCGAACGCGGCGCCGCTCGCCACGACGATGACGGTCATCGGCTGGACGCCCGGAAACGGATGAACGAGCAGGCGCCCGGCCACGGCGATCCCCGTCAAGGTGGCGATCAGCGCCACCTCCTTGGCCGAGTCGGGGCCGGACTCGACGAAGGCGCCGAGGGCGAGTGCCAGCGCAACTCCCAGCACGATCGCGGCCATCACCCACTGCCCGCTGACGAATCCGAGCGCCAGCGCCGAACCGGTCACGAACACGGCGAGCAGATATCCGAGCGGCCTACGCACCCACCAGCACCCCCTCCCCGGCAAGCGAGACGACACGGTCGGCGATGCTGCGCGCGAAAGCGAGATCGTGACTGACGAGCAGCGTTGCCCGACCGGGCGAGCCGGCGCGAAGCAGCTCGCCCAGCTCCCGTTTCCGTCTCGGATCGACCCCGCGCGTGGGCTCATCTAGAACCAGTAGGTCGGGCTCCGTCGCCAGCACCGTAGCGAGCGCTAAACGCTCGCGCTCGCCGCTCGAGAGATCACGCGGATGCCTCCGCTCGCTCCCGCCCAGTCCGAGCTCGTCGAGCCAGCGACGCGCCCGCGCCAGGTCGCCTTCAATTCCCAGCGCGACCTCGTCTTCAGCTCGCTCGCAGACAACGTAGCGACCGGGATCCTGCGAGAGGTAGCCGGCGCGACCCCAGCGCTCGACCTGTCCTGCCTGTGCCTCGAGTAGTCCGCACGCCAGCTTGGCCAGAGTCGTCTTACCGCTGCCGTTGGGCCCGGCGAGAGCGACTATCTCACCGCATCGCAACTCGAGCGAGACGTTCTCAAGCACCGGCGTATCGGGTCGATAGGAATAACCGACTCCTTCCATCGTGCAGATCGCCCTGCCCGGATCGCCGGCTTGCCTGGTAACCGACTCGAACGGCTCGACGAAATCCGGCGCGTTCTCCTCTAGCCAGCGGACCGCCTGGGCGTGCGAGGCGTCGAGCAGGAGGCGACCTCGCTCCAGGAAGAGAACGCGATCGCAGATCTCCAGCGGAAGCGCCGGACGCTGTTCGCTCAACACGACCGCCATTCCGCGCTCGCGCGCCAGGCGCTCGACCAGCTCGAGGAAGGCCTCGGCACCCTCTGGATCGAGCTGCGAGGTCGGCTCGTCGAGCAAAAGCAACTGCGGCTCGAGCGCGAGCGCCGAGGCAAGGCAGACGCGCTGCAACTCGCCGCCAGAGAGATCGCGCGTCGATCGTTCGAGCAGATGCTCGGCGCCGACCGCGGCAAGCGAAGACGCGACTCTCTCCGTCACCTCGCCGGGCTGCAAACCGAGGTTCTCGGGGCCGAAGGCGATCTCGCTCGCCACCCGCTCGAAAACGATCTGATCCTCCGGATCCTGGAAGAGAGTCGCCACGGTGCCGGCCAGGGCGGCCGGTTCGGTCGAGCGTGTGTCGCAACCGGCCACGCTGACCGAGCCCGAGAAGCGGCCGCCGTGGAAGTGTGGGACGAGGCCTGCCAGAGCCCTGAGAAGGGTCGACTTGCCCGAGCCCGAGCGACCGAGCACGAGCACCACCTCGCCCCGTTCGAGCTCGAGCGAGACGTCGGTGAGAGCTGCTGCCGTCGCTTCCGGATAAGCGAAGGCGAGCTTCTCGACGCGGGCAATTTGAGCGCTCATAGCCATAGCAGCGAAAAGACCACCAGCAGGAGAGAGAAAGCCATTGCAGCCCGCTCGCGCCAGTTGAGACGAACTCGCGCTCGCAGCGGGCGACCGGAGCGCCCGTAGCCACGAGCTTCCATCGACTCGGCCAGAGTGAGAGCCCGCTCCAGCGAGCTGGCCACGAGCGGTGCCAACAGCCGTGATCGCCCACGTAAGCCTTCGACTGCCACGCCGCGGCCGCGTAGCGCCTCGACGAAGCCGGCGGCATCTCGCTCGAGCGTGGGTATGAGCCTGGTCGCGAGCGCCACGGTCAGCACCGAGCGCCGAGCGAGCCGAACCTCGCGCACGATCCTGTCTTGGTCGAGACGAAGCGCCCAGACCGCGAAGGCAAGCGCCACGGTCGCCAGGCGAAGCGTTTGCACTGCGCCGGCTGCCAGCTCTTCTCTGGTCACGTCGATGGAGCCGATCACCGGCAGGATCGGGCCGTTCCAGAGCGGGTGACTGCCCACGTGCGCGGTGAGCGGCCAGATCAGAAAGAGCCCAAACGACGACACGACGATGCCGAGCAGGAAGAGGCGGGCACGCCGCCAGGACGCCTGCAGCAGCAGCACGAGCAGTACCGCGGCCAGCAGCGCCAACGAGAGCGGACGAGTCGCGGCAAGGGCCGCAACGACACAAGCCCCAAGCAGAGCCAGTGCCACGAGCGGCCTCACGACGAGCTCCATTCCGCAGCCTGATAACGGTGGCGAACGAGCCCCGGATCACCGGCCAGCGAAAGGGCAAATGCCCGGCCGGTCACGACGAAGCGCACCGGATCACCCGCCCGTTCCCCGCCGCGCAGTTGCACGACGATGCCCGGCCGCCCGGCCTCGACGACGAGCAGATTTGCCGAGGATGCCACGGGCTTCCCGATCGCCGCGACCGAGCGAGCATGAACGACCTTCGCCAGCGCGAAGGCCTCGGTACGAAGCCCCGGCCCGAAGCGAACCGTCGCCGTTCGGCGCTTGCCGTCATAGCCATGCAGAAACGGCTCGGGGAAGGCGCCGACGACCAGCGGTACTCTCTCGGAACCGTGCCAGGAGCGGTAGTCCCACCACTCGACGTCACCGGCGCGCAGGCGGTAGGAAGCCGCTCCGCGATCGGCCTCGTAGCCGTTGACGAAGAAGAACCAGTCCCGTTGCTGCGTACTTGAGCTGGCGACACCGTCGATCTCGTTCACGAAGGCGCCGCTGTAGCCCGTTTCGATTCCGGCGATGCGATCGAGCCCTTGTAGCGCGGTCAGCCCGGCGGGAACGGTACCGCGATCGAGCATCGTCGAGCCCCGGTCGCGGGTCACCCAGACCTGAGCCTTGCCCTTCTCCTTCTGGCCACAGCCAGCAAGGCTGACTGCGGCCAGAAGGATCAGGACGCGCGCTGTGCGGGAGCGTTTCACGGTAGAGCATTGGAGCGGACGGCGCCATTGAGAGTCGCTCGCACGAGCGAACCGGCGTGCGCCCTCAGACACGCTCGTCCCTTCTTTCCTGTGGCGGCTCGTCTCGAGCCGGCGCGGAGCACGGCACCGACTGCCGGCGTGCTCGCACCGTTGTCGTCCTGGGCCGAGACGGTGTAGCAGTAGAGGCTCTCGTGGCTGCGTTTCGCGCCTGCCCGTTCCGAGCGGGTGAGCTTGCTGCGGGTGAGCTGAAGTGTCTTAGGACCGGCGAAGGTCACCGGGTCGAAGCGCGCCCAGTACCAGAGCACACGGTCACCGCTCTTTAGCGTCACCGCGCCGGCGCCGACCGGCGGTAGTACTCCGTTCACCTTGAACATCCAGCCACCGGTGTCAGTCGCCGGATACAACCCGACCTGATCGACGTAGGAGCCCGACGAGCTGCTGACGAGGTGGTAGTAGAACTCACCCATTCTCGCCGCGGTGGTGAGCGCGTCGAGGGCGGTCGAGGCGACCTGTAAGCGGGGCTCGGTGGAGCCGAAAAGGGTCTGCGTCTTGCCTTCAACCCGTACGGAGACTGATACGGCGCCGGCCAGCGGTACGAAGACTCCGACCAGAACGACAGAGACGACGACCGTGGTGAGAATGCGCTTTCGCACGAATCCTCCTTCCTCGAGGGGTCCGGTTGCGGCGAGCGACAGGTCTTCTGACTCGGGGCGCCCTCCCTCGCCGTCTTCCCAGCCCTTGGGCCAGTGACGTCGTGGCAAGGGAGCTTCTCCCCTTACAGCGGCGGGACCGTCCCGG
>PMXT01000011.1 GCA_003170995.1 Actinomycetota bacterium
CCATCAGGGGACCACGTGGCCATCCAGACGTCGCTGTTGGCGATTAGTCCGAGCACGTCGTCGTTTGGGCCCGCACCGTGATTCGGGTCAGAGTTGTAGTAGATGTTTCCGCCGATCACGACGTCTTGACTCGTGGCTATTGTCACCCGACCGTTGACCGTGCTCGAGCCGTCGCTGCTGTAACCGGTAATACCGCTCGGCCAGGAGATGATCGCGTCCTGGCCGGTGTAGAAGGCGCCGTTCGACGGAATCGGTCCGTTGTAGGCGGGAACGGGGCTGGGTAGCCCGCCCGAGACGATGGAGACGGTCTCGCCCGCGGCGTGAGCTATTCCCGAGCCGCAGTTGCTCGAGCTGGTGCACTTTACGCCGGTGAACGTCCCGCTGGTCGAGGTAGTCGTCGTGCCCGTGTAGGTGGCCGTATCGATCCTGCCGCCGCTGGTGGGACCGATGTAGATGGTGCCGGAGCTCGGGAAGGAGTCCGTGTTCCCGCTCACGCTCAAGGTGGTCGTGGACGACGACTTCAGCGTCACACCGCTGCTGAGCGCAACGTCGTTGCAATACGGCTGGCTAGTTTGCGGAGTCGAGCTATTGATACACCTCCACACCTGAACGGTTCCGTTCGAAGAGAAGTTGAAGCGCCAAGCGCTTGCGGTCGCATCTTCGAAATCTGTCGAGAGATAGGGAGGGTTCAGAACGTTCAGTCCGGCCGCGCGTTTAACGTCGGTCAACGAGACGGCAAAGTAAGAGTTGCTGACGAGCGTGCCAGAAGTGAAGACCGGGTTCGCGACAACCGTGCGGATACTCGGGTTCGTCGAAGGGGAATAGCCCTTCGCTCCATTCATGTAAGTCGGCGAGCCCGTCACGCTCACTTCCGACTCCAGATTTCCATACGCGGTACCGGTGTGAGAGATAGTCCCACCAGCGTAGATCTTCCCGTAGGTCGTGGCGTCGTCTCCGTACGAGACATCACCGGGCCACATGAACTGGAAGTCGGCTGGAGTCGTTCTCCGCGCGCGCACCTCGATCGATCGCTGAGGAACGGTTGTATCGCAGGTTGTCGTACTGCCCGAGACGAGCTTGCAGCCGGTGGACAGGATCGTGATGTAGTTTGTCCCGAGCGTGGGGCTCGGCGGTGTGATCATCAGGTCGTAGGCGTAACCCTTCAGAAGGGTCGAGTTACCGTACGCGTTGCCGATTCCCTGGTCCCAGGTGTCCATGTGGTTCAGGGCGCTGGCTCGGTATCCCCAGTGAGTGCCCGTCGTCCAGGGCTGGCCGGCGGAGACGACGAGGGAACCGAATGCGACGCAGACTCCGCTGGAATAAGTCGTGCACGACGTCCGAGTCGCTTCACCTTTGCCCACGTAGTGGTCGTAGTACTGAGGATCGTCGAGTAGCTTGGCCATGTAGTCGTTGACGCCGGCTTCGGCCGCCTGATAAACGGCGTCCGAATTGACCGAGACTAGGGAGCGCTTGGACTCCGAGGAAACCTGATCGATCAGCGTGGCGGCGAGGATCGTGAGGAGCGCGACCATGCTGACGACTGTGGCCATTGCTATTCCATCCTCGCGTGTGAAGAATTGCTTCAGCTTTTTCATGACGCATTCCACCTCAGGGTTGCGACTGCTCCGTAGTAGTACGTCGTGCTTGACGGGTTGCTTGCTACCCCCACCTGCGCGACCACAGTCTTGAGGTTCGCGGCCGTGGCTGGAGCGGTGCACTGCCAGGTAATTAGCTGGGGAGAAGTTGGGTTCGTCGGAGAGAGCGCCATATCGCGCGGAGTCGACGTGCAGTACTGAAAGATGGTGGTGGGATTCTGAATCGAGTCGAAGAGCGTCTCGATGGGTCCGGTATCGCTGCCGATTCCGTTCCAAGGCGGCCCACCTGTGTTCGTGCTCGTGGTCACCTGGCGCTTCAAGAACCAATCAGCCGATGTGCCGTCCACCCAGTACTTGATCCTGCGCATGTGCTGCAAACGGTCGGGCGAATAGAAGGAGATCGAGTTGGATGTGTAGCTGATAATCGGGACGGTTGTGTCTCCATAGGACGCATCGCGAGCGTCGCTCACGAGCTGATTGAGAGTGGCGCGCACCGAGGTCTGAAGGATGTTCTGGTCTTGCACCACCATGCTTCGGTTGACGACGGCGCTGAGTGTGGCCGCGAACATGGCCGACGTGATGCCGACCAGAACTATGACCACCAACAGCTCGATCAGCGTGAACCCGTCCTCGCGTCCGATCGCTGGCCAGCGGCGGCAAAACGTAGACATACCGCTCATGAGACCGTCACCGAGAGGGCGGAGCATGAGTTCGTTGTCCAATCCTGATTGGCCAGGCTACCGCGCAATGCTCCGCTTCGTGCGTAGACGTCATAGTGGGCCTGCGCCGGGACGTAGAAGGTGTACGTTCCGCCGCTGTTGGTCATCCCGGTGAAGTAGATGTTGGGAACAGCCACGGTAGTCGACCAGTCGTCGACGTCCACGCGGGCGTTCGCCAACTTGGTACCACCCGAGTTCTTCACGGTTACCGTGCAAGCTTTCGTCGTCGCCACATTGGGTGAAGCCGGGAGGGTGACGACGATGGTCTTGGTGAGGGTGTTCGGGTAACCGTCAGACGCACTGAGCTGGGCGGTCGCGGCAGCGAAGTAGCAGCTCGGGGAGGTTGCGCTTGCACAACCACCTGTCGTCGTCGATGCTCTGACGCCCAACTGGTAGACGACGCTGGGAATGAGCCCCTCGGCAGGTGGGAGATCGTCCGAGAGCTCGCCTGTCCCGGTCACGCTTATGTAGCAACTGCCCGAAGCGGCGCCGGACTGTGAGAACTCATCGGCGCTACGGAGGAGCGAGGAGGAGGAGGAGAGGTTCTCGCCCACGTCCACGCTCGCAGCGCCCGTGTATTGAGTTCCACTCGCGTTGATGATCTGGATACAGAAGGTCACCGGCTGGTACAGGTAGATGGTCGTGGACACCGTCTGGCTTGGAGCGACCTGGACGTGCGCTGCGCTCGCGGCCAGGCTGGGACTGGGCGCGGTGGGGCCGATGTCCTCCCTGAGTGTCTGGTAGTTGAGCAGGCTTGTCCCGATGTCGTAGTAGGAGGTGTTGCCCGAGGTTGGATTCGGCGTCAGCGCCGGGAAGGTGACCAGGCCGGTCTCGTCGGTAACGTCGCTCACGTTCGCGGGCCCGTCATGCAGGTCCACGGCGACGTTCTGGAGCGCCGTCTTGAGCGCGTAGTCCTGAGTCGTGACGTTNNTGACGTTGATGATCGCGTTGTTGACGCCACCGTAGGGGATGCGCGTCGAGGACGACAGATAGGTGTAAATCCTCGCGAACTGCTTGTTGTCGGTGTTCCGGGTGACGGTGACTCTGATCTGCTTATAGTTCGCGGAAGTGGTGAAGCCGCCCGGGACTGGGTCGCTCACCCACCTGATGCGGGTCTTGAGCGTGTACCAGAGCCCAGCCACCAACTTCGTCTGAGTGGCCACGACAACGCCCGACGGGTTGCCTCCCTGAGTACCGACGCTCGAGTAGTCCAACTGGCGAACGTACTCGACCTCCTGCTGTGCCAGCTCGAGCGCGATACTGCGCTGCCTGGAGAGACCGTCGGCCGCCGTGGCGGATGAGAGCACGGCGATGAGCGAGGTGCTGACTATGCCAAAGATGACGATAGCCATGACGGTTTCGATCAGCGTGATGCCAGCCTCGCGCCGGACGACGCGGAGCAGCCTGCTCGTGATGCACTTGATCCAGTCCACCTGAATGAAGCTTCGGCATATTCGAGCCAGACCTCGTCCCCCTATTTCGCTATACGGCGTACCCGTTTCAGCCTTCGGGTTTGGGGCCTGGCGGAATCGTCTCCTATGTGAACGGATCTTCATTCCGAGAGGGGTTCCTGGCATTCACGGCTCGACTCCCTCGGTCGCGTATCTCTGACGGGATAGGCTCCTGGCGCATTGGATCTCGCACTGGATCTCGCTTCGGGCGTGTTTGGAAGGGGTGCGGGAGGCACGAGCGAAGAAGCAGGCGCTAGCCTTGGCGCGGACGACCCCGAACGCAGGAGCCCGACGATACTCCGTCAGCCATCCGATTCGTTGAAGCGCGAGCGATGAACGTAGCCCTTTCGATCTTCGTGCTTCTGCCGGGGCTCGCGCTCGGTAGCTTTCTCAACGTCGTCGCCGCACGCGCACCACGGCACGAGTCGATCGTGCGCCCGGGCTCGCACTGCATGAGCTGCGGACAGGCGATCGCCTGGTACGACAACATCCCACTTGCCTCCTACATCGTTCTTCGGAGCCGTTGCCGCAGATGCGGCGCCTCGATCGGGCTCCGCTATCCGGCGGTCGAGCTCGTGACGGCGCTGCTCGTGTCGGGCTGCGTTTGGAAGTTCGGACTTCATCTCGAGGCGCTGGTCGCTGTTTTCTTCTGCGCCGCGCTGGTCGCCATCTCGGCCGCCGATCTCGAGCACCGCATCGTCCCGAACGTGATCGTGCTGCCGGCCGCCGTGATTGTGCTCGGCGCCCAGACCGCTCTTCATTTCTCCGCCGAATGGACGGTCGCTGCGTTCGCGGCTTCGGGCTTCCTGCTGCTTATCGCGCTCCTCTACTCGGGCGGCATGGGGATGGGTGACGTGAAGCTGGCCTTTCTGCTTGGCGCGATGCTCGGCCGTACGGTCGCCGTAGCGCTCGCGGCAGGCATGGTCAGTGCGCTTGTGCCCTCGATTTGGCTGCTCGTTCGTCATGGCTCGAAGGCGCGCAAGATGAAGATCCCCTTCGCGCCCTTCCTGGCGCTCGGCGCCGTTGTGGCGCTCTTTGCCGGCAAGGCGCTGCTCGACGCCTATCTGTCGTTTTTCTAAGAAACGAAGCACTCCTCGAATCGATCGCGTTCGGCGGCCGGATGCTGCCTCTCCGATTGAGCTTTACGAAGTCGCGAAGCGCCTGTAAACGCCGGTTGAGTGGGTGATCGAATCGCCCACATGCATCACTCGTGGCGGTGTCAAGTAGTCGCCCCGAGCTGCCGATAGCTCGTTTGAGGGATAGATGGCCGAAGAACGCCAGTCCACGAAAAGTGGGGGACGAGCGAGCGCGCGCGGCGCTGCGCGGCCGCTTGCCGGCGCGAGGCAGATCAATGCGCTCGCCGAACTGCTTGGCGACCTGCTCGAGGCAACCGGTCTGGTTACGCCCGACAAGCTCGCCGAGGCGCGTAGCGATGCCGGAACCTCCGGTTCACTAGTCACCGCACTCGCCGAGAAGGGCGTAATTCCCGCAGAGCGGGTGGCCGAGGTCCAGGCTTCGCACTTCAACTTGCCTCTGATCGTTCTCAGGGACGAAAAGGTCTCCCCCGACGCGGTCGCCGAGATTCCGATTCACGTTCTCGAACGCGTCGTCGCTCTTCCCTACAAGATCGTTGGCGATCGCGTGCTCGTCGCCATCGCCGATCCCTCCAACGTCAGCGGCATCGACGAGCTCAAGATGGCCGCGCCCAATCACAAGATTGAGCTGGGAGTAGCTTCGCGCGACGAGATCATTTCGGAGCTCCAGGGCCTGCAGCGTGCCAGCGAGACCCTCACCGCTCAGTCGGCTGCATTGGAAGACGTAGAGGTAATCGAGGAGGGCGCGGATCTCGACGACCTCGAAGCCGACGACGGTATCTCGGACGCACCGCTCGTACGACTCGTGAACGCGATCATTTTCCAGGGCGCCGAGGACGGGGCGAGCGACATTCACTTCATGCCCGAGGAAGACGCGCTCGTCATTCGCTACCGAATCGATGGTGTGCTGCAAGAGGTTCAGCGTGTCCCGCGACGCATGGCTTCAGGTGTCACGACGCGTCTCAAGGTGCTGGCCAATCTCGACATTGCCGAGCGGCGCAAGCCCCAGGACGGACGCATCTCGCTGAACGCCAAGGCGGCCGGCCGGATGCTCGACATCCGCGTCGCGGTGCTGCCGACGGTCGAGGGCGAATGCGTCGTGATGCGCCTGATCGACAAGTCGAAGAAGGCGCCGAC
>PMXT01000120.1:0-2891 GCA_003170995.1 Actinomycetota bacterium
GCCTTCGCCCAGTTCGGCTCCGAGCTCGATCCGGCGACGCTGCAGACGCTGGCCCGCGGCACGCGCATGGTGGCGACGCTCAACCAGCCGCAGTACCAGCCCTGGCCGATGGAGGAGCAGGTGACGGCCATCTACGCCGGCATTCACGGCTTCCTCGACAGCGTTCCGCCCAGCCAGGTGCCGCGCTTTCAGGAGGAGCTGCGTGAGCAGCTGCGCAGCGAGGGAACGATCCTGGCGGAGATCCGCGAGACAGAGGATCTCTCCGACGAGCTGGCCGCTCGACTCGAGCTGGAGCTGCAGAGGTTCGAGAAGAGCTTCAACGTCGAGGAGGAGTTCGGCCTGGTTTTCTAGACCACTGACGTCATGGCCTCACAGCAAGACATCAAGCGGCGTATCCGCTCCGTTCGCTCGACGCACAAGATCACCAAGGCGATGGAGCTGGTCTCGGCTGCCAAGCTGAGGCGTTCGCAGCAGCGAATCGTGGCCATGCGTCCCTATGCGAACCGCATGCTCGAGCTGATCACCAGCACCGCGCAGGCGCTGGGAACGCTGCATGGATTGCCTCTGCTCGAGGATCGCGAGACGCGCACGGTCGCGTTGGTGCCGCTGACCGGCGACCGCGGGCTGGCCGGCGCCTTCAACGCCCAGGTGCTGCGCAGGTCGTTCGCGCTCGAGCACGACCTGCAGGCCCAGGGGATCGCGGTCAAGTGGCTGGTGTCGGGCAAGCGCGGCCGCTCCTCGCTTCGCTTTCGCAAGCGTGAGATCGATACCGACTGGACCGGCTTCAGCGACCGGCCGGAGTTCGCCGAAGCCCAGGCCATGGCGCACCACCTGGGAGAGCTCTACGCGAGCGCCCAGGTCGACGCCGTGCTGCTCGTCTACAACCGCTTCGTCACTCCGATCGTGCAGACGGTTGTCGAGCAGGAGATGCTGCCGCTTCCCAAGCAGGTTCTAGAGGGCTTCGACGAGGGGTCGATGCCGCCGCCCGTGCGTGGAGAAGTGCTTTACGAGCCCGATCCAGAGATCATCCTCGGCCGGCTCATCCCGGCCTATCTGGAGACCGAGGTTTATCGGGCGCTGCTCGAGTCGGCGGCTTCGGAGCACGGCGCCCGTATGAGCGCGATGCGAAACGCCAGCAAGAACGCCGAGGAGCTGATCGATCTCCTGACGCTGATCATGAACCGCGCCCGCCAGGCGGCGATCACACAGGAGATCCTCGAGGTCGTCGCCGGCGCCGACGCCCTTTAGCCACCGGAAATCCGCTCCCCTGTCGAGGAGCATGACGATTTCCGGTGGCGTGAAAGTTGGCGATGAGCCGCGTCTGTGGCGCGTGTGCCTCGGCTGTTCCTGGGAGCTGGGCGGGCTGACCGTTGTTGTGGGCGGAGCCCGGGTTGAGTTGGGGATGGCGTTAGGTGAGCCGCGCCCGCCATGTAAGTGCGCCGGGCGCCGATTCTTATCATTCTCTAACAATCGGTCGAAGCGACCGTCCTAAATCGACGTGAGCCCGATGACCGGAGAACGTGCGTGCGCGGATGCGCTGACTTCGCTCTCGCTCTCGCTCGATCAGGAGCTGAGCCCCTTGGAGCGTTGCAAGCTGGAGCGTCACCTGCTCGGCTGTCCGGACTGCAGGCACAAAGGCGCGAGCGTCGAGGCAATCACGCTTGCGCTCAGAGATCTTCCGTCCGAGGAGCCCTCCGTCTCCTTGCTTCCGCACCTGTCCTGGCGGCACCGGGCTGCTCGTACCAGTCTCCTTGCCACGACGGCGGTGGTGATCGCCGCCTCGCTCGGGCTGGTGACGCTCCAGGGATCGGTGGGCACAAGCTCCGGCGATATGAATCCCGTGCTGACGGGGTCGAGCACGCCGAATCAGTTGCCGGTCAGCTACGCCACACTGCCTCAACCGCAGCCGTACGCGAGCTCGGCCGTTCAGGCGCGCTAGCAGGATAGGCTCGTCATGCTCCAATCCGCCACGCTTTCTGGCGCGGGATTGCTCGCTTACGGACCGACCGTTCGTCGGGCAAAGGTGTTGGCTAGACTGGCTCGCGGTGCCTGCACGAGCACTGCTTGCCTGTCCCATCAGTTTCACCTCGTCGTAGGAGAGAGATGACCGAGCCAACGAAAGACGCGTCGAAGACCGGGCGAGTGATCGAGGTCAAGGGCGTCGTGATCGACGTGACCTTCACCGGTCACCTGCCGGCGATCTACAACGCGCTGGAGATCGATATCGCGCCAACGAGCGAGGGTGAAGAGCCTCGGAAGCTCACTGCCGAGGTACAGCAGCACCTCGGCGACGATCGCGTGCGGGCGGTCGCCATGGAATCGACCGATGGGCTCGCGCGCGGCGCGGTCGTGGTCGACACCGGCAGCTCGATCTCCGTTCCTGTCGGACAGGAGACTTTGGGGCGACTCTGGAACGTGCTCGGGCAGGCGATCGACGAGCGCGGAGGTACGCCCGCGAACATGGAGCGCTGGCCGATCCACCGTGATCCGCCCTCCTTTCGCGATCTCTCGCCGAAGCTGGAGATCTTCGAGACCGGCATCAAGGTCATTGATCTGCTGACGCCCTACATCAAGGGCGGCAAGATCGGCTTCTTCGGCGGCGCCGGCGTCGGCAAGACGGTGCTGATCGAGGAGCTGATTCACAACATCGCCAAGCAGCACGGCGGCGTCTCGGTCTTCGCCGGCGTCGGCGAGCGCACGCGCGAGGGCAACGACCTCTGGCTCGAGATGAACGAGTCGAAAGTGATCGACAAGGTCGCACTCGTTTACGGGCAGATGAACGAGCCGCCCGGAGCGCGGCTGCGTGTCGCGCTCTCCGCGCTCACGGTCGCGGAGTACTTCCGCGAGCAGGGCCAGGACGTACTGCTCTTCATCGACAACATCTTCCGTTT
>PMXT01000120.1:2915-6352 GCA_003170995.1 Actinomycetota bacterium
ACCTCGGTGCAGGCGATCTACGTGCCCGCCGACGACCTCACCGATCCGGCGCCGGCGAATACCTTCGCCCACCTCGACGCGACCACCGTGCTGGCTCGCTCGATCGCCGAGAAAGGCATCTACCCGGCGGTCGATCCGCTCGACTCGACCTCGCGCGCGCTACAGCCGGGCATCGTCTCGGCCGAGCACTACCGCACGGCCACCGAGGTGCAGCGGATTCTCCAGCGCTACAAGGACTTGCAGGACATCATCGCCATCCTCGGCATCGACGAGCTCTCCGACGAGGATCGGCTGATCGTGCAACGCGCCCGCCGTGTCGAGCGCTTTCTCTCGCAGCCGAACTTCGTCGCCGAGGTGTTCACAGGCATTCCTGGCGAGTACGTCAAGGTCGCCGACACGATCGCCGGCTTTCGCGCGATCATCGACGGCGAGTGCGACGAGTTGCCCGAGCAAGCCTTCATGCTCACCGGCACGATCGACCAGGTATTCGAGAAGGCGCAGGTCGAGCGCAAAAGAGCGCCGGCCGCCACCACGGTCTAGAACGCATGGCCGAGCGGAACCCATTCAGCGTCTCGGTGGTGACGCCCGAGCGGGCTGTCTTCGACGGTGACGTTGAGATGCTCGTCGTCCCGGGGGAGGCGGGCGAGATCGGAGTGCTGGCCCGACACGTCGCGCTCGAAGCGTTGCTCAAGTCGGGCTTGACTCGCATCCATCTTCCCGGCGGGGAGAAAATCGAGCTGGTGACCGGGCCCGGGTTTTTCGATGTCCGCTCGAACCGGGCACTTGTCCTCGTCGACGATGCAGTCGACCTGCACGAGATCGATCCCACACGTGCGACTGCTCAGCTCGAAGAGGCAAGGGCCGAGCTTGGACGCTTGGAGCGGGGCGAAGTCGAGGGCGATCGCTGGCGAATCGAGCAGAAGATCAAGCACGCCGAGAACCAGCTGGCGTCTATCGGCCGTTAGCGACCGCGACCGGTAAGCCGGGAAGATCGCTATGCTGACGGCCGCGGGCGCACGGGCGGGCGCCTCGCTTTTTTCTCATGCGGACGACGCTGAAGAGAAGAATCGGACTCTGGGAGCAGGTGACGGGCAAAGGCCGTGCGGCTTCGCCTCTTTCGGCGCGTAACACGATCAGCCACTACCAGCAGCCGACAGCGCGCGGGCGTTTTCTGCGCGGCATCGGGCGTTTTCTACTCAATACGGCGCTTGTCCTCGCCGTTGTCGCCGGCGGAGCAGCCGGCGGGCTCTACCTCTGGGCGAACGAGAAGATCAGCCAAACCGCGGCTCACACGAAGGGCACGAAACAAAGCCAGCAGTGGCTCCAGGTGGCGGTTCCGGACCAACCGGTGATAGCGCTTGTGGCTGGCTACGACCAGCGCCGAGGACTGGTGGGGGACCCTGGTCGCACCGACACCGTGATGCTCGTTCGTCTCGACCCACGCAAGGGCCGTCAGAGCATCTCGCTGCTTTCCTTCCCGCGTGATCTGCGAGTGCCGCTCTACTGCAAGCCCGGTGTTCCCTTCGCCACCGACAAGATCAACTCGGCCTACGCGAATTGCGGATTGACGGGCGTGCTTCTGACCGTGCAGGCGTTGACTGGGCTGCCCGTCAACTACGACGTGGCCGTCAAATTCCGCGGCTTCAAGGACATCGTCAACAAGATGGGCGGCGTCTGGGTCGACGTCGATCACCGCTACTACGTTGCCCCGGGCGCCGGCTATTCGTCCATCGACCTTCAGCCTGGCTACCAGCGCCTGCGCGGTGAGCAAGCCCTCGACTACGCCCGTTACCGTCACGGCGATTCCGACCTCTACCGGATCATCCGCCAACAGGCCTTCATCCGCTCCTTCCGCCAGCAGTTCTCGAAGCTGTCGATGTTCGACTACCCCAGCATCATCAACACCATCTCGAGGAACATCGATACCGGTAACAAGGGAGGCGGCTCGATCTCGGCCAGGACGCTGCTCGGCTACGCGCAACTCATCCACGACCTGTCGGGTGGGAGCGTGGTCCAGGTCAAGCTCGACAACATCACGAATGCACCGGACGGCACCACCGACCTAATCGCCTCGCAGAGCAGCATCGATAGCGCTGTCGAGCAGTTCACCAATCCAGACCTGACCGCTAACGACCGCGCCGCCAGCCAGATCCGGATCAAGGTCGCCCACGCCAAGTCGCAGGCAGACGCAGCGCCCGCGCCCGAGAAGACCACCGTGCTCGTCCTGAACGCGAGCGATACCGGAGGGCTTGCGACCGACACCAGCGCTGGCCTCTCCCAGCGCGGCTACAAAGTCGTCCAGCCTGCTGGCGGCGTTGCGGCCAACTACGCAGGCCCGGGTACGCCGTTCTGGCACTCGATCGTCTACTACGATCCGGCTCAGGCCAAGTCGGAGGCGGCGGCGACGAAGCTGGTGACGTTCTTAGACGCCGCGAGCGTGAAGAAGTTTGTGCCCAGTATCGCCTCCCTGGCGAACGGCGCAATGGTCGTGGCGGCGCTCGGCCAGGCCTTCGACGGCACGCTGCCCCCGATCGCTCCGAAGATCGAGTTGCCGGCTTCTCAGCCGCCCAGGGTAACGATCAACCCGGGCTTGACGGCCTCCACCCTGCGTGGCATACAGCCGCGTTTTCGCTTCCGGCTCGAGCTACCGTCTCGTGTCGCCAGCTCCTCGGTGCTGGGCTACCAATCGCCGGTTCGCGTCTATCGCATCGCCCCCAAGCAGACGGCGCTTTGCCTGACCTTAGACCTGCCGAACTCCCTCGACGGGTACTGGTCGATCGAGGAGACCACCTTTACCGACGCGCCGATTCTGGCCGAGTCGCACGTCACTCAGCGCATAGGCGGGCGCACGTTCGACTTCTACTACCAGGACGGCCTTCTGCACATGGTCGTTCTGCGCGAGAACGGAGCCAGCTACTGGGTGATCAACACGCTCGACAACCTGCTCTCGAACTCGACGATGAAGGCTATCGCCGAGGGCCTGCATCCGGCGGGTGGTCGGATTCGCAGGTAGCGACGAAGATTGTCGCCGACTAAGGGCCTATCCCGCCAGGCCTACACGCCCGAAGCGGNNCATCCACGGCTCAACCCCTTCGATTGCGCATCCCTAATGGGATAGGTCCTGAGCAGTTTTATCGTGCGACCGGTGTTCGCGCTTGAGTAAGCTTCGCCGCGCATGAGTTCTGGTGGCGAGACGATCGGGATCATCGGNNTCGCGTGATCGTTCGCGATGTCGTGCCCGAGCGAATCGAGCAACTCGAGGCTGGCAAAGTCCCGATCTACGAGCCCGGCCTGGCGGAGGTGCTCGAGCGCAACCGGGAGCGGATGAGCTACACGCTCGAGATCACGGATGTGACCGACGAGGCGGACTTCTTCTTTATCTGCGTCGGAACGCCTCCGACCTACTCCGGCGACGCCGACCTCTCGGCCGTCTGGGC
>PMXT01000120.1:6370-6609 GCA_003170995.1 Actinomycetota bacterium
CGGGCACCGGCGAGAAGGTGCGCTCTGCGCTTCAGGCCCGCGGGCTCGGGCACTTCGGCTATGCCTCCAATCCCGAGTTCCTGGCCGAAGGTAGGGCGGTCGAAGACTTCGTTCATCCCGATCGCATCGTGGTCGGCTCTTTCGAGCGCGCCGATGGCGAGCGAGTTGGCGCCCTCTACGCTGGCATCGACGCGCCGATTGTCTACAGCGACGTGCCCTCGGCCGAGATGATCAAGCTC
>PMXT01000178.1:0-2127 GCA_003170995.1 Actinomycetota bacterium
CACCATGGGGCTGGATTTCTCTGTGATCCACGAGACGTACGGGCACAACTTTTGGGATTGTCCAAAAAAAACGGTGGAAGGGGACGCCTGGGCCATTTTAGGTGTCAGCCAGAACATCAAGCAAAAGCTGTTCGCCGGTTTCAAGATCCTTACGGATACACCTGGCGAAAAGCAATCGATCGTAGAAGATCAGTTTGTCGGCTGCCGCTTCGAGTTGAACCTGACCGAGGGACAGGAAAGCGTCGTGGAGCGGGTGAGCGCTCTGTATACCGGCCGGAATCCAGAAGAAAGCGAAGAAGACACCTGGACCCCGGGAATGGGGCTGCTCGACCAACTACAGGGAATCAGCTACTCCAAGGCCTATCAAGAAAACGTCGATTACTGGCAAGCCTTCTGGGATAACTCGGATATTTCCATAGACGGCGACCCCGAGGCGCAGCAGGGCATCCGTTTTTGCATTTTCCAGTTGCAGCAGACCTACCGAGGCGAGGTCCAAGGCTCGAACATCGGTGCCAAAGGACTTACCGGCGAAGCCTATAACGGCAACGCCTTCTGGGATTCAGAGACCTACTGCCTGCCTTATTACTTGTTTAGCAACCCGCAAGCAGCCAAGGCCCTGATCGAGTTCCGTTACAAGACTCTACCTCAGGCTATGGAGCGTGCCAAAGCTCTCGATTGCCAGGGAGCCTGTTACCCCATTGCCACTTGCGACGGCAGCGAAAGCTGCACCCTGTGGCAGCACGCCAGCCTGCAGTTCCAGCCCACGACCTCTGTGGCTTATGCCATCTGGCACTACGTAAAGATCACCCAAGACCTTGACTTCTTATCCGCCAAGGGAGCCGAGCTCTTGATTCACATTTGCCGCTTCCTGGCCAGCCGTGGGCAGTGGTCGCCCCTCCGTGATCAGTTTGGCTATTACGCCGTCATGGGGCCCGACGAATTCAAAATGATGGTCAACAACAACTGCTATACGAATTTCATGGCCAAGCAAACCTTCTTGTATGCGCTGGAGGTTTTGGCCGATATGGATGCGGAAAAGAAGAAAGATTTGCTCGCCAGGCTGGCGTGTACGCCGGATGAGCTGGACGCCTGGCAGAACATGGCCGATCATATGTTCATTCCTTACGACCCCAAGACCGGGGTGTTCGAGCAGCACGAGGGCTTCTTCGATGTGCCGCACATCGATGTGGACTCCATCCCCGTGGAGGATTTTCCGCTCTACTATCACTGGTCGTACGACCGGATTTACCGCTACGACATTATCAAGCAGCCCGATGTGTTGATGTTCATGTTCCTGTATAACCAATCGTTCTCGCAGGCCGAGAAACAGGCCAACTACGAGTATTACGAACCACGCTGTATTCACGAGTCATCGCTGTCGCCCTCCTTGCATTCCATCTTCGCCGCCGAGTTGGGCCGCCAACAAGAGGCCTTCGATTTTTTCAAGTTTGCGACGCGGATCGATCTGGATAACTACAACCGCAATACCGACGAAGGCATCCACACTACCTCCATCGCCGCCGCCTGGATGAACATCGTTTACGGCTACGGCGGCATGCGCTCCGACGGCGAGCAACTGGTCTTCAACCCCTCCATCCCACCGCACTGGCAGGGCTACCGTTTCCAAGTCGGTTACCAGGGCTCCGTAGTTCGGGTGAGTGTGAATCAGGAGCAAGCCCGTATCGAATTGGTCAATGGCGCTCCGGTCACCGCGGTCATTGGCGGCGAGCAGCAAGAGATCAACCCGGGTGGGTTGACCGTGGCGCTTTAGCTCGCGCTAAGTGCACGACGCCGAAAGTCCGCCCGCTCCGCGGGCGGACTTTCGGCGAAGACTTATCGGCGCGCTGGGGCGACGCCGGCAAAGAAGGCAAGGTCTGGAACCTCGAGCGAAACGAAGTACTCCACCCACTGGCCGCGCTCGGCGGCGCGATGCGTTGTCTTCGGGCCTATCCCGCCAGGCCTACACGCCCGAAGCGGCCGATCCACGGCGCCAGTGACCGCCCAGACCGCTTGACGCACTACCAGTGCGCCTTCACGGTCCGTCCGGCCCCTGATATCCACGGCTCAACCCCTTCGACCGCGCATTCCTAACGAGATAGGCCCTGGTCGCGCCCGTAGCTTCCGGCT
>PMXT01000178.1:2141-6500 GCA_003170995.1 Actinomycetota bacterium
CCAGTCGACGGGTCTTCATTCCGTTCGAGGTTCGTGGAGCGCAGGGTAGTACTAACGTACGGGCAAGCGAAGCATCCGCAGAATCCTGCAGCCCAGCGTCGTCAGCCGATCGGCCCTGGGGCCGATCGGCGGCCAGCACGTCGAGAGTGCCGAAGGGGGGAATCGAACCCCCACGGGCCGAAGCCCACTGGATTTTGAGTCCAGCGCGTCTACCAATTCCGCCACTTCGGCGTCGGGACATTCCTCACCGGCCATGATAGTTGGAGCCCGCCCGGGATTCTTCCGTCGTGTCGACAACGATCGGAGAAACGGCTCTAGGGAGAGGTATCCGGCGAGGTGTCCGCCGCCGGGCGCAAAGCCGCATAGGGCGGACCGAGCATGAAGCCGATGCGAGCGTTCTCGCCCATCACGCCGATCGCCAGCTCCAGCGCATGACCGACGCCGTGCGACGGGATGAAGCCGAGCTGGCGTGCGGCAGCGGCGTCATGGCAACCGGCGGCGATAACGCTGCCGGCTCGGGCGATCGCCGGACGGCAGGCGTCCCAATCGGCGAAGGGAAGCAGTGGATGGCAGCTCTGTCCCCGACGGTAGAGAGCTAGCGCGCGCGCGTCGGTTCTCGTCTCACGGGCGGCCCGAGCCAGGTTCTCGATCTCGCGTCCATAGCGCACGGCCGCGAAGAAAGCCCGGTAGGGCTGCTGGCCGGGATGAGCGAAGTGCCGCTCGAAACCGTGGGCCAGCACGATTGCTCCGCCTTCACTGAGCGGGGGACGGTCGCGCCAGCGCCTGAACGCGTAACCGAGCCCGAACGCGGCCGCGGCCAGAGGGTTGGGGCGTTCACGGGGCAACATGAGCGTCGTGTCGGGGATTGGGATACAAAGCACGTCGAATTCGCACTCGATCTCCGTTGTGCGCGTTGCGAGCGCAGCCAGTAGAGCCTCGGCGTGAGCAACCGAAGGCGGGCCCGCGAAGACGGCCGTGGTCGCGATATCGATCGGTGCCGCAGTCATCATCCGCCAGCGTGCGGCACGGGGGATGAGAGCGAGTGCCCGGCGCAGATTTGACCGTGCGATGCGACCGACGGCGCGGGCGTCATACGGATAGCCGCTGGCCAGGCCACCCAGCCGCGGCGGAGCGAGGGCAAGAGAGATGCCGATGACGGGTATCCCGTGCTCTAGCGCTCGCTCGAAGGCCAGCGCCAGGCGCCAGCCACGCGATCCCCCGGTCTCGAGCAAGGAAGGCGAATCCTGGGCTGCCTGCAGCGCTTCGGCCGCTCCGGCCGCGAGAAGAAGGTTGGGCCCACCGTGCAGAACGCTCTCGGCGGCACTCATGGTGACGACCAGATCGGTCTCCACGAGCGCTCGATCGACGAATAGAGTCATTCCTTCCGCGTCGCCGAGTGTCGCGAGATCAGGGGTTTCGAGATCGTGAACGGCGATCAGGCCACGAAAGCGGCGAGCAAATTCCGGCGTCACGAGTGCGGCCAGCTCCTGGCGCGCGGGCTTTCGGGCCAGGCCGGCCACGACCAGAATCGTCTGCTGCCGGCTCGGAATACCGGCCGCCTCGAGCTCGTCTGAAGTGGCGACCAGCGCCTCGATGCGCGGATCACGCGGGGAGCCCGGCACCGGGAGCGCGGGCGGCTCGACGACGATCGTCGCGCGCTGCTTCCCACGAGCAAGGTCGGCCAACGGGGCTCCGGCAAGGGGAAAACTAAATGCGTCGCGGACGGCTGCCGTGACGTCGACGATACGCTCCTTCGGCGGCGAAGGCGGAGGAAGCGCGGTGCCGTTTTCGGGCATCTCGAAGGCGAGCGGACGCGAGCCGGCGAGGAGTGCGATCCGGAACATACGGACAAACCCTAGGCGGCGGCGCACGGGTGGGGGAGAAAAGGAGCGATTTAGGGCCTATCCCACTACGTCTGCACGATCGAAGCGGCCGCCCCGCGGCGCCAGTGACCGCCCAGACCACTTGACGCACTACCACTACCAGTGCGCCTTCACGGCCCGTCCGACCCCTGGCATCCACGGCTCAACCCCTTCGACCGCGCATCCCTAACGGGATAGGACCTAAATTCCGGTTCCGGTACAGAAGCGGGCGGTTCTTCGCGCTAGGCTCGAATCGGAGATGGGAGGCGAGGAACCCGACGGAGGGAGCGCCGATCGATCGGCAGCCGGATGAGCAGGACGCGCTGGCGCCGACAGGAGAGCCGTCGTCTCCGGGGAAGGAAGCCGAGTGTGCGCAGGCAAGAGCAGCGGGCTGGCGGCCGCACGAGACGATGTTAATGGCAGCCGCCGCGTATGCTCTTCGCTCTTTTTCTTTCCCCGCGGCGGCTCGGCTCATGTCGCCCGCGCCCTTTGTAGCGAGCTGCCCGCCGCCGGCTGGCAGACGACGCTTGTCGCAGGCTCGCTCGGAGCATCCGGCCAGCCGACGAACGCCGCGACGTTCTTTACCGGTATCGACGTTCGGCCTGTCGAGTACGCGCCCGCGCTGGCGTGTAGCGACCCGCTTGTCGCTTCAATCCCGTTTCCGCCGTCGTACGAGGATCGGCCTGGTGCCCCGGATCGCGTGTTCGCGGCTGTCGGCGATGACGACTACGAGCACCTTGTTGCCGCCTGGAGCGAAGCGTTAGCGGACGCGGGCGCAGCCAGCGCGGATGTACTCCACCTGCATCACCTGACGCCGGCAAACGAGGCTGCGCTCAGGTCGTTTCCGAATATCCCGATCGTTGGGCAGCTGCACGGCACCGAGCTCGCGATGCTGCGCGAGATCGAGGCGGGCCCTCCGCCAGGGTGGGACCATGCAGAAGCCTGGGCGGCCCGGCTTCGCCGTTGGGCGCGAGGATGCGCGCGGCTGATCGTGCCACCGGGTTCCGAACCAGAGGTGGGGTCACTGCTCCGTGTCTCACCCGCGCGTCTCGCCGGGATCCCCAGCGGCGTCGAGCTCGAGCTCTTCCGTCCGCGCCCGCTTGTTGCGAGCGAACGTCTCTCCTTCTGGCGTCGCTGGCTGGTTGCCGAGCCGCAGGGCTGGGACGAGACCGGCCTCTCCGGCACCGTCGGCTATCGGTTGAGCGATCTTTGGCCATTCGAGCAGGCAGAGACGATCTTCTTGTTCGTCGGCCGTTTCACGGCGGTCAAGCGAATCCCGCTCTTGCTGACAGCGCACAAGCGCGCCCAGGAGCGCTTCCACGCTCCGGCTCCGCTCGTGCTCGTCGGCGGCCATCCCGGCGAGTGGGAAGGCCAACATCCGCTCACCGTGATCCGCGAGCTCGGCAACGATCAGGCCTTCCTCGCTGGTTGGTACGACCACCAGCAGCTGCCGCAGGCGATGAACGCGGCTGATCTACTCGTTTTGCCCTCGATCGCGGAGGCGTTCGGGCTCGTGCTCGTCGAGGCGATGGCCTGCGGCCTACCTGTGATAGCGGTCGATGCGCACGGCCCCGCCGAGATCGTCGAGCCCGAAACCGGCTGGCTAGTACCACCCGACGACGAGACGGCGCTTGCGGATGCCCTGGTTGTCTCCGCGAACGACCGTATGGAGCGACAACGGCGTGGTGCCTATGCCTCACTCCATGTCCAGCGGCACTACGGCTGGCAGCGTATCGCGCGGCAGGTAGCCGAGGTCTTCGCGCAGGCGCTCGCCGACAATGCGCGCCCGCGGCACCCGAGCTGACAGCGAAGGCAACGAGAAACGTCAACTCTCGAACGGGTCTCGGTCTCGATCGTTCCCGCGGCGTAGACTCGAAGCGATGTCGCCGAAAGACCTGAGCGGAGCAGAGCTGGATCTCGACGACGCGCCCGCACGAGCGAGCGAGCTCTTCCTGGTTGACGGCAACAACCTCGCCTATCGTGCCACTACGCCCTGCCCGAGGACATCGCCACCAGTGAGGGCTTCCAGACAAACGCGCTCTACGGCTTTACGAGCATGCTGCTCGAGCTGCTCAGCGAACGGGTCTGCCTGATGACGACCCCGCGCGGTATCTCCGAGGTACAAGGGCACCATTTCATCCTCGCCGCAACTCATGAGCAATCAGCTCTGACAGTACGAAGTCGACAGCTCGGTCTCATGCGGCCTGGTGGCCAGCTGGCCGACGCTATCCGGCTACGACCTGACGACGGGGCTCGGAACGCCGAAGGCAGCCGCCTGCGTGAGCGGGCTTGCGAGCTCCTAAAAAGCTCTAACAAAACGAAGCACTCCACCGCCTGGCCGCNNCGGCCGCCCCGCGGCGCCAGTGATCGCCCAGACCGCTTGCCGCACTACCAGTGCGCCTTCACGGTCAGTACGGCCCCTGGCATCCACGGCTCAACCCCTTCGACCGCGCATCCCTAACGGGATAGGCCCTGGCCTCGCCCGTAGCCTTGGCTA
>PMXT01000029.1 GCA_003170995.1 Actinomycetota bacterium
ATCCCTAACGGGATAGGCCCTAGTCGCGCCCGTAGCCCCGGCTACGAACGCGACACTGCGTCCTAGCATCGCATCCACCGATCACACCCAGTCGGCAGGTCGTCATTCTGATTCAAGTTTTTAGACGGTTCGCTACGGTGACGGTTTGCGCTGCAAAACGGGGATCGAATCGCGGCAATCGCCAACGATGATGTGAGTAGCGATCGAAATGCAAACTGCGGTTACATCCCCTGTGCGTTTGTCTGACGTCGAAAAGGTCGATCAGGGTGTCTTCGGCGTGCCGAGCTCGGAGAACGACGAGCTGGCCGTCGTGAAGGCCGAGCTCGAGCAGGTTCGAGCTCAGCTCTACGGCGTACTCGAGGGTGCGCGAGCGGCCTTCTCGGCCGAGGACGGCATCGTGCGGGCGCTGGCCGGGGCCGAGCAGATAGACGAGGTCGCCGACTCGCTGCTGGAAGTCCTCTGCGAAGCCTTCGAGTTCGATACGGCGACCCTCTGGCTGCTCGATCCGGAAGACGGCAAGCTCTGCGCCGTCGCTCATCGTGTCGCTCCGACTCGTAGAGCCCGGTTCCTGGCGTCGAAGATCCAGGCCTTGCAGTTGTCGCTGAACGAGGGAATCGCGGGTCGCGTGTTCGTGAAGCAGAAGGTGTTCTTGAGCGATGACGCGCCGTCGGTCTCGGAAAGAGAGTTGAGCCTGCTTCTCGATGCCGATGGTCTGTGCACCGTCTGCGCCTTCACGATCATGGGCGTTGGCGTACCGCTCGGCGTGATCGAGATGGAGCGGCGCGAGCCGCTCGCCCCCGATCAGGCGATCGAGTCGGCAGTGCGCATCATCGGCGATCGCATCGGTTCCTTCATCGAGTTTCATCAGCTTCGCTGGCGCTACTTCTCGCTCGTAAACGGCCTCGATCACGGCCCGCGCAAGAGCCCGGAGCGGAAAGCGGACGTGGTTCCGCTCAAGCACGCTGCCTAAGAGTGCGTTTCAAATGAAGCACTCAACCGCCCGGCCGCGCTCGGCGCGCCCACCACTTCCACTCCGCGCGGGCGCTTCATCGTGCGAGAGCGCATCCGTATCATCGCCGCCGGCGCCGCCGCCATCGCGCTGTCGGCCTACTCCGAGAAGCTGAGCGACTGGCCGGAGGGCGTCCCGGTCGCGATTCGCGGCGCGAACGATCCCGGCTCGATCGGCAAGGTGGTGTCGCACGGCTGCGTGCGCCTCGGCGCCGGCGACCTGAAGCGGTTGGTCGTCAATCGAAACGAGCTCTGAGGACGGGCTTCAGACGCAAGGCGGCGCGGATTCCCGCGATTTCGGTACTTTCCTATCTCCTTCTCTTGCCTCTCGGCAGCAAAACGGTTTAGGATCGGCGCGATCCTTCGCCGAGCCGCCGGCGAAGCCGCCAAGGGAGGAAGAGATGCTCGTTGGGATGAAGAGCCGGCTTGGTTACGCCGTGCAGTCGTTCGGGCCGGGTTGGGCAAAACGTGGCAGCGGCGGCTTCGCCTCCTTTTCGTCCTTGACTTTCTGCGCGCTTGCTCTGTCGCTGCTCGCGCTTGCTCCGATCGGGCTGACTCCGAGCGGCAGCGCGGCGCCGGCCTCGAGTGAGGTGGTGTCGATGCGCTCGGCCCGGACCGACACCTTCCTCGGTGCCGACGGCCAGTACCGGACGCGTCTCTATACGCGGGACGTGAACTACCAAAGCGGTAAGAAATGGGAGCCGATCGACAACAGCCTCATCAAGAGCGCAGATTCGAGCTACGCCTACGAGAATGCGGCCAACTCCTTCCACGTCCATTTCAAAGACTCGCTCGATAGCGGCTTCCTGCGCTTCGACAGCGCGGACGGCAGGGCATCGGTTGCGGTCTCGCTCGAGCAGGCCGATTCTTCAGACGCGGCGAAAGAAAGCGGCGCCGCGCTCACCTACGACAAGGTTCGGCCACAGACCGACATCGAATACGGAGTGATCGGCGAGGGGCTGAAGGAAACCGTCATCCTGCACAACTCGAGCGCACCTGCGAGCTACGTCTTCGACATCAACCCGGTCGGCGACAAGCAGGATCTCTCTGCCGTCAAGCAAGCAGACGGCAGCATTCTCTTCCTCACCGGCGGTAGCGAGCCGGCCTTCTCGATCTCGGCGCCGACCGTCGCGGACTCGGCACCCGACGGCTCGCAAAACGTTCCCACCCCCGGCAAGGCCTCGATGGCAATCGAGCAGAACTCGGACGGGAGCTTCCGGCTGACCGTCTCGATCGATCCCAAGTGGCTGGCCGACCCGCAGCGCGTCTTCCCCGTCAACCTCGATCCGAACTACAGCGCGGTGGCCGACGTCCAGGATGGCTACTACCACATGGTCGGGACGATGTACGACCCGGACCCCTTGCCGGACGTGTCGGGGACGAATCTCTACGTTGGCAACTACAGCAGCGGCGGCGGAGTCGCCTACGACTCTGTCGCCAACTTCGATCTGGCCTCTGTCCCGGCCGGCGCGACGGTTACGAGCGTCAACGCCAATCTCTGGCTCAACGGTTGCTTCGGGGCGGCTCAGATCGACCAGAACTGCACGCAAGGAGGCTCGGGCGGGACGGGCATCAAGGGCAACGTCAACCTGCGCCAGCTGACGAGCGCCTGGACGAGCACGACGCACTGGTCGGGCATAGCGGCCGCCCCGACGATCCTGGCCACACGCTCCTTCAACGGCAGCTCCGATCCGGTCAAGGCCTGGTACCAACTGGCCGGAAACTCCTCGCTCGTCTCGCTGGTTCAGAACATGGTCAACGGCGTGACGCCGAACTACGGCTTCCTGCTGGAGAAGACGGGCGGGGACGCCTCCTACGGCTACTCGTTCGACTCCTCGCGGGTCGTCCCGAACATGACCTCTCCCTATCTCGACATCTACTGGCAGACCGGCGGCGTGATCCTCAATCCCCAGCCGCCGCTGCACGCGAACGGAGCCGACCTCAGCTGGTCGACCTACACGCCGTCGGATTTCCAGCGCTACGAGATCCATCGCTCGACGAGCGCGAGCTTCACTCCCGGTCAGAGCACGCTGATCGGCTCGATCGGCGATGCCGGAATCACCAACTTCCGTGACACGACGGCCAAGCCGGGCACCACCTTCTCCTACAAGATCGTGACGGTCACCAGCGGCAGCTCGTTGAGCTCGAACGAGGTGCGAAAGGTCCTACCCGCTGCGGGGCTCGCGCAGGTCGTTTTCCAGAACGGGCTCGGTAACGGCGCCGTGAACACCACCTACCTCGAAGGGACGGCGCCGGATGGCTCGTACGACGACTATTCGCGCGACGGCGAGCCCTTCTTGCACCTGGGCCAGTACGAGCACGCTCTGCTGGGCTTTGACATCCGCTCGATTCCGTCCTACTCGACGATCAGCTCCGCCCAGCTGCAGCTGTTCAACTTCATGCCCAACCAGAACCGTACGATCGAATTGCATCGCGTCACGTCGGCCTGGAGCAACGCGACCTGGTACAGGGAGGACGGGCTCGTCACGGAGTGGGCGACGCCCGGCGGCGACTACGACTCGACGGTGGCGGCGAGCGTGCTGGACACCGGCGCCATGGCGCACTGGGATACCTGGACACTGACCAGCCTGGTGCAAGCCTGGATCAGCGGTACTCAGGCAGAAAACGGCGTTCTGCTCAAGGACTCCAACGAATCGACTGCGGGCTGCTGCGTCTACCTGGCCTCGGACGACTACCCCCGTTCGATCAACCTGCGGCCCAAGCTGACCGTCACCTACTCCGACCCGACAGCGACGGTGATCTCGCCGCAGGCCGCGATCTCCTCGCCCGGGCCGAGCGCGCAGGTCAAGGGCACCGTCACGGTGACCGGTGGCGCCTCCGACGACGGCAAGGTGGCAAGCGTTCAGTTCAAGCTCGACGGGAACAACCTCGGTGCGGCGATCACCGCCCCGCCCTATCAGGTCTCCTGGAACACGACGACTGCCTCGCGTGGCTCGCACACGCTGACGGCGGTGGCGACCGACAACGCCGGTAACACGACGACCTCCGCGGGAGTCGCGGTCACGGTCGCCAACTCGAACGCCCCGACCGCTTCGGTCATCGGCGCGGCGCCGGAGGCCAGCCCGAACACGAACGTCTGGGACGTCAGCGCCAGCGCCTCTGACGACTACGCCGTCGATCACGTCGATTTCCTCGTCGACGGCAAGCGCTTCGCCACAGACAGTGCCTCGCCCTGGACGGCATCCCTGAACACCCTCACCTTCCCGCTCTACGACGGCACGCACCAGATCACGGCCAGGGCGTTCGACGCTGACGGCAACTCGACGACCAGCACCGCTCGGCAGATCACCGTTGCGAACGGCGCAGGTACTGAGTACCAGGCGACGATCTCGGCCCCGAATCTACCGACCGAGATGCGCTACGACCCGAGCGCCCAGACCCAGGATGCCGCTCCGCTCACCGTGGCGCTCCAGAACAACTCGCAGAGCACGTGGCCGGCCGCAAGCGTGACTCTCCGCTACCGCTGGCTGAACCCGGACGGAAGCGTCTTTGCGACCTCCGGTGACGTCCAGCTCGGAAGCGACATCGCCGCCGGGACGGGTGCCAACGTACCGGTTTCTGTTGCGCCGCCCGTACTGCCTGCGAGCGTCATGCGCGGCCGCTTCACGCTCCGGATCGACCTCTACGACGCAGCGAACAGCGCCTACTTCGCAGCGAAGGGCAATCAGCCCTTCGAGCAGACGGTGACCGTCAGCCGCGTCCAAGCAGACGAGCTGGGGCTCGAGGGCTACCAGCAGTACGACGGCACCGATCTAGGCTCGGGCTACTCGGCCAGCAGCAACCTCTACAACGGCAACCTGATCGTCTCCTCGACGCTCTCGAGCGAGCCGGGGATCGGTTTGCCGACGACGGTTGGCTTGACCTACAACTCACTCGAGCAGGGGTCGGTCTCGCCGGTCGGCAACAACTGGTCGCTGGCGATCTCGGGTCTCGTTCGCTTCGGGCTGCCGCTCGATATCCACCCGAACGCGGCCGACACGGCCGCCGGGCGCAGCGACAACTGGATCGGCCTCACCGACTCTGACGGGACCTACGACCGCTTCACGCTCGACTCCTCGGGCAACTTCTACGACGCCCCGGCTGGAGTGCATCTCTATCTCAGGCACACGGCCACCGGCTATGCGGCGACGGCGCCCGACCGGACGACCTACAACTTCGACTCGGCCGGCTACGCAACCTCGGTGCTGGACAAGGACGGAAACACGCTCACCTTCACCGAGACGGCCGTCCCCGCCGGGAACGACATCAATGGCCTGGCCAAGCAGATCACCGTCGTCACTGACCAGGGCGGGCGCCCGTACAACATCTCCTACTACGACAAGGCGGGCTCGAGCCGCCTGGCGCTCTGGGGCAAGGTTTCGCAGATCTCAGACCACGTCGGCCACAAGTGGGTGTTCGCCTACTACGACGACGGCAACCTGATGAGTGTGACCGAGCAGGGCGGCGCCAACGCCGACGGCTCCTACCTGGCCGATCGTACGGTCACCTTCGACTACACGACGCCCAGCGGCAGCGGGCCTGCAATCGCGACTCTCGCCGGCCGAAAGAGCCCGAGCCCATCCACCGCCCAGTCAACCAGGCTCTACTCGGTGATCGACGCCCGTGGCAACGAGACTGCTTTCTCTTACGTCACCTCGGGTGCGACGCAGTGGCGAGTGAGTCAGATCACGAACCGCAAGAGCGTGGTCTCGAGTGCCTACGCCTACAACCTCGCTGCGGGCACGACGACCGTATCGATGCCGCTTTCTCGCGTCTGGAGCTACGGCTTCGACGCGAACGGCCGACCGACGAGCAGCGTCGATCCGCTGGGCGAGAGCAAGGGCCAGCAGTGGACGGACGACAATCAGCTGAGCCAGGTCACAGAGCCGACCGGCAAGACGCTTCGCTACGCCTACAACGCAAACGGCCAGCAGACGGACAGCTGGGACGAGCTGGGCAACCACGCAACCTCGGTCTACGAGAACCTGCCGGTCGATGCCAACGACAGCGGCAACCACATCAGCCGTCTCGTGTCCACGACCAAACCGGACGGAAACACCTCGCCAACTAGCGACCCGTCGAACCCGACCGACTACACGACCACCTATCACTACTCGGACGCCACGCACGACCGGGTCGACTGGGTCAAGGACGCCTACGGAAACCAGACGACATCGACCTACAACACCAACGGAACGCTCGCCTCGACGACGCTTCCGAGCGCCGGTGACGGCTATACACGCACTACCACCTACAACACATACGACGCAAACGGCCTGGCGACCAAGGTCACGAACGCAGCCGGTGACCTCAATCAATCCGGCTACGACGCGGCTGGTCACCAGCTCTGGAGCCAGGACGCCAACCACGACGCCTACACGACCGGCGATGCGAGCCAGTACCGAAGCTACTCCTACTACGACTCCTTCGGCCGGGTCGGGCGGACGAGCACGCCCAAGTCGACCTCGCTCTACTCGGTGCCCGCCTCCTCCGTCGGCGCCCTCATCTGGGGCGACACGACCTACGACGCGAACGACAACGTCCTCAGGGCCTACAACGCCCACTCCGGCGCCGGCGACGGTGGCATCGCCGCCTACAGCTCGACCCAGTACGACGCAGTCGACTCTCCGACCGTCGTCACCTCGGCTCGCTTGACCTCGATTCAAACCCAGACCGTCTACGACGACGCGGGGCGCGCGATCAGGGAGATCAAGGCGGCTGGGATGGGCCAGAGCCAGGTTGCCGAGACCGACACCTCCTACGACAAGCTCGATCGCGCCTACCAGGTGACCGAGTACGGCGGCGGCATCGGCCGTACCTCGACGTCCTGCTACGACCTGGCCGGTGACCTGCGCAGCAGCACGCCGGCCAAGGGCTCGACGATCGGCATGGCCTGCCCGGCGATCGTCGCTCCCGCTTCCTACACCTACATCACGGCTCCCTTCACGAGCAAGACGGAGTACGACGCCACGCACCGACAGGTCAAGGCGATCGCCGCCGACGGCACCTTCACCCAGACCGGCTACGACGCGAATGGACAGGCGATCAGCTCGACCGACGCCACCGGCAAGGTGACCACCACGACCTACGACGACAAGGGCCAGGCGGTCAAGACCGTCGCGCCCTTCAAAACCGGCCACCCGCTGACGACGATCACCAACTACGACGCGCTCGGCCGCGTCGCGAGCGAGGTCAGTCCGCAGGCCTACGACTACGCGAACGGCACGCCGCCCTACACGAAGTTCATCACCAGCTACTCCTACGACGCGCTCAACCGTAAGGTCAAGACGAGCCTGCCCTTCGGGCCGACCGATGCCTACAAGAAGGCAGTGACAGCCGATGCCCCGAGTCAGTACTGGCGCCTGGGTGAGTCGAGCGGGACGACGGCAGCGAACCAGGTGACGGGTGGCGCGAGCGGCAGCTACGTGAACTCGCCCACGCTTGGCGTCGCCGGCGCCACAACCGACGCCAACACCGCCGCGACCTTCAACGGCAGCAGCAGCTATATGCAGGCGGCGCCGTCCGGGAGCGTCTCGGGCTCGTTCACGGTCGAGGCCTGGGCGAAGCTCTCCTCGGTCGGCTCTGCGAACACGATCGTCAGCACTCGCGCGCCGAGCGATTACGGTTTCGACCTGAGGCTCGTTCAGGGCACGAGCGTGCACGCCGAGATCGGTAACGGCTCGAACGGCTGGCTCGTAAACGCGGCTGCGCCCTTCTCCTACCAGGCAGGCGTTTGGTACCACTTCGCCTGCACGATCACGCCGATCGGCTACACGATCTACGCCAACGGCAAGGCGATCGGCTCGGGCGAGTACTTGGGCACCCCGGGCACCCCCATCCTCTACAGCTCGAGCCACAACGTCTACGTTGGCCAGCGTGGCCAAGGCAGCGAGTACTTCGGCGGCACGCTCGATGACGTCGCCATTTACCCGAGCGCACTCTCCGCCTCGGCGATCAAGGCGCACTACGAGTCGGGCGTCCCACACTACAGCTACCAGTCCTACGACTCGAACGGCAACCAGACGATGGTCTCTCAGGAGACCACGGCCACCAGCAGCGCAGGCCTCGCCGCGGCCGAGAAGACCACCACCAGCTACCTCGACACGGGCGCCATCTTCTCGACCACCGACGGCACAACCGGTCTTTCAATCCGCTACGACTACACGGCCGAGGGCTGGCAGTCGGCGCGTCTCCCAGACGCCACGGGTACGACGACCCACGTCGTCGACTACACCCGCGTGATGTATACCGACTACTACCCGGACGGCCTGGAGTCGGCCGCCCGCGACCTGGCAGGCCAGCGCGAGCTCTTCTCCTACGACGCAGACGGCAACCAAACGCTCGCGATCGAAGCGGTCGGGATCCAGCAGGCCTCGCAGTCGCCGATCCAGATCGAGCGCACATTCGACAACTTCGGCCAGCAGACGAAGGTACGCGTGCCGGATCCGACCAGCTCGGGACACTACCTGGCCACCCTCTACTCATACGACGCCAACGGCAACCAGACCTCGAAGACCGTCAACCGCCAGGAAGACGTAAACGGCACTCAGACCGCCGCCGGCTGCAGCTACACCGACACCCTGAACTCAAACGACCAGGTGGCAAGCCAGCAAAACAGCTACGCCTGCGTTCCCAACTCGCCGTCCAGCGACACTCTCGCCTACACCTACACGCCAAACGACCAGGTCGCCACGCAAACGCTCTCGAACTCCTCGAGCGGCGTGCAGGAGCAACAGCAGAACAACACCTACACAGACGACGGCGAGCTAAAGACCCAGACGACCCAGGGAGCCTCTGGAACTACGGTGGAGTCCGACTCCCTCTCTTACCTGGACGCCTCGGGCGACTACCAAAACGGCAACCAGACATCCGACGCCTTCACCCTCAAGGGTCCCTCCTCGACCAACTCCGGAACCCAGACAGACTCCTACGACGCCGGCGGCACCCTGACGCAGGAGGTCGGCGGCACCGCGGGCTCCACCACTACCTACGCAACGAACGCCGAAGGCGACATCGCCGCCCAGACAACAGGCTCGACAACCACCGAGAACAACTACTCAGGCCAGGAGCTCACGAGCCAGACTACGGGCCCGGCGGCCACCAGAGACCTCTACGACGCCTTCGGTAACGTCAACTGCATAACGAAAGGCAGCTGGACCCAGTCGAGCTGCCCGGATCCGGGTGACACCAATCTGAAAGAGCTCTACACCTACGACTACAAGAATCGTATGACGGCTGATATCCAGTACAACAGCTCCGGAGCCGTGACAGACCAGGTCTTCTATACCTACGACGCCCTCGACCGCGTCGTGATCCAGTCGGAGCAGCACGG
>PMXT01000198.1 GCA_003170995.1 Actinomycetota bacterium
GAGGCGCTCGAGGAGGCCATCGACTCGGCCGAGAAAGCAGCACACCTGATCGGAAACATCGTCGTCAAGAACAGCTGATGCTCTGGACCACGCTCGTAGCGGTCGTCGCGATCGCCTTTCTCTTTGACTTCACCAATGGCTTTCACGACACGGCCAACTCGATCGCGACCGCCGTCTCGACCCGGGCTCTCTCTCCGCGCGTAGCCGTTATCTGGGCAGCAGTGCTCAACTTCGCCGGAGCCTTCATCTCATTCAAGGTCGCGGCAACGATCGCTAAGGGCATCGTCAACAACGATCTCTTCAAGGGCGAAGCCGGGCTCAAGATCATCCTCGCCGGCCTAATCGGAGCAATTGTCTGGAATCTGACGACTTGGTACCTGGGCCTCCCTTCGAGCTCGAGTCACGCCCTGATCGGAGGAATGCTCGGCTCGACGATCTGTGCCTTTGGGCTCCACAGCCAGTTCGAAGGCAAACGCGTGCACGTCATCAACTGGCACGGGCTCTACGAGAAGGTGCTGACTCCGTCGCTGCTCGCTCCGCTACTCGCCATTCCTAGCGCGATGCTCCTGATGTTGATCCTCCTTTGGCTGATTCGCAAGCGGCGTCCCGATCGCACCAATCACCTTTTCAGGCGGCTGCAACCGCTCTCCTCGGGCTGGCTCGCTCTCACCCACGGCATGAACGACGCGCAGAAGACAATGGGGGTGATCGCGTTCGCTCTGGTTACTTCAGGTCATCTCGGTAGCAACTTCAGCAGGCCGCCGATCTGGGTCATCATCGGTGCCGCATCGGCAATGTCGCTTGGCACCTATGCAGGTGGTTGGCGAATCATCCGTACGGTCGGCCAGAGGATCACCAAGCTCGACCCGCCGCGCGCTTTCGCGGCCGAAGTGACTGCTGGAAGCGTGCTCTGGTTGACCGCGCACTTTGGTTTTCCAGTCTCTACCACTCATACGGTCTCCAGTTCGGTGCTCGGAGCGGGCGCGGCCGGCTCGCGGCTCTCGGCAGTACGCTGGGGAGTGGCCGGCAACATCGTCATCGCTTGGCTGATCACCATCCCCTGCGCCGCGCTCGTCGGTGCCGGTGTCGAGCTTCTGACGAGGCTTCCTGGCGGCGTCTTCTTCGCTCTTGGAGTAGCCGTGATCGCCGCGGCTCTGGCTCTCGTCGCCCGCTCGCGGCATCTCGCGACGGGTAAGCGCGACGCTCAGGGTATTGACACGGCGATACCGATTCACGAGAACTCGCTCGCGACCAAGCGCTGACGCCGACGTTTCCTAGAGCAGGCGCTCTCGCAACTCGCGCACCGCGCTGAGCGGATCCAGCCGGCGCTCGGCAACCGCTGCGACCAACTCATCCAGTTCGGAGTTGCCGGCGCTGACTCGCTCCAGCTCGCGCCGCACGCGACTGACAGCAAGGTTGAGTAGCTCGCGGCGAAGGTTCTCGCGCCGTCTTAGCTCCAGCTCTCCACTCTCTTCAAGCGCCGAGCGATGCTCCTCGATCGTCTGCCAGAGAAGGTCGATGCCGTCGCCCAAGCAGGCCTGAGTGCTCACAATCTGTGGTCCTTCGTCGCTGCCGAGCGAGAGTGCCTGCCGAAGCTCGGCGAGAGTAACGGCGGCGGTCGCATGATCGCTCTTGTTGAGCACGATCACGTCCGGAATCTCCATTACGCCGGCTTTCAGCGCCTGTATCGAGTCGCCCGAGCCGGGCATCAGTACGAGCACGACCGTGTCGGCGATGCCGGCCACCGCGACTTCGCTCTGCCCCACACCTGCCGTCTCGACGAAGAGAAGCTCACGGCCCGCAGCGTCGAGTACCAGCAGAGCTTCTAGCGTTGCCTCGGCCAAACCGCCCGTATGACCGCGCGTGCCCATCGAGCGGATGAAGACCTCGGGATCGAGAAAGTGCTCGCTCAGACGGATGCGGTCGCCCAAGAGCGCCCCTTTCGTGAACGGGCTGGAGGGATCGACCGAGACAACACCCACGCTCCTGCCCCGCTCGCGTACGTGCGTGACGAGAGCGCTGATCAGGGTCGACTTGCCGACGCCGGGCGGTCCGGTGACCCCGATCCTGTAGGCGTTACCGGTATCGGGGTAGAGATCGCGCACCAGTTGCTCGGCCTCGTCTCCCCCGCGCTCGACCACGCTCAGGGCACGCGCAAGCGCGCGCTTGTCACCGGCTCTTACGCCGCTCGCAAGCTCCGCTGGTGTCGACGATCGGCGTCTGGCCACGAGAACTGACTCTACCGGGCCGGCGTCAGAAGAGCTCCTTGCTTACTTGCTCTCGCGCGGGCGCAGGATGGCGCGCTCGATCTCTTCCTCGGTGAGNNGGGCAGCGGGTGTGGAAACGGCAGCCGCTTGGCGGGTCGACCGGACTGGGCGGGTCACCGTGCAGGATGATGCGGCGACTGCGAGCTTCCTCCGCCTCGGCCGTGGCGACCGGCACCGCCGAGAGCAAGGCTCCTGTGTACGGGTGCTTGGGATGGGAGCAGAGCGTCTCGGGCGGCGCCAGCTCGACGATCTTGCCCAGGTACATGACGGCGATGCGGTCGGAAACGTGGCGCACGACCGAGAGGTCGTGAGCGATGAAGAGCAGCGTCAGACCCATCTCGTCACGCAGATCTTCGAGCAGGTTCAGCACCTGCGCCTGGATCGAGACGTCGAGCGCCGAGACCGGCTCGTCGGCCAGGATCAGCTTGGGCTTGGTGACGATCGCCCGGGCAACGCCAATCCGCTGCCGCTGTCCGCCCGAGAACTCGTGCGGATAGCGGCTGGCCGCGTCCTTGGGCAGGCCCACGATCTCCAGCAGATCGGCCGCCCGGCGCCCGGCCGCCCGGCGCCCGGCCAGCCCGTGTACCCGAAGCGGCTCGCCGATGATGCGCGAGATGCTGTGGCGTGGGTTGAGCGAGGCGAAGGGGTCCTGGAAGACCAATTGCACACCGCGCCGAAGCTGCGCCTCCCCGGCACGGTTGAGCCGGGTGACATCGGTGCCGTCCAGCCGGATCTCGCCGCCCACGGGCTGCTCCAGCCGGATGATGCTGCGCCCCGTGGTGGACTTGCCGCAGCCCGATTC
>PMXT01000188.1 GCA_003170995.1 Actinomycetota bacterium
TCTAACTCCGACCTCACACTTCCCTGCGCGCTGATGATCGGCAACGAAGGCGCGGGCCTCTCGGCTGAATTTCTCTCGCTGGCCGACGCGCGCATCGCGATCCCCACTCCCGGCCGCGTCGAAAGCCTCAACGCCGCAGTCGCCGGTTCCCTGCTGCTCTACGAAGCCTCGCGCCAGCGGGAAGCCTCGCGCCAACGCGCCGCATCTCAACCAACAACCAGCAACTAACAACCAGCAACCGCCTTTATGGACCTCTTCAACCCCACTCCCGACGCCGCCGCAGCGCAGGCCAGCCAGGCCCCGCTGGCCGATCGCATGAGGCCGCGCACCCTCGACGAGTTCGTCGGGCAGGAGCATCTGCTCGGCCCGGGCAAGCCGCTCTCGCTCGCCATCGCGCACGATGACCCCACCTCGATGATCTTCTGGGGACCTCCGGGAACGGGCAAGACCACGCTGGCCAAGATCATCGCCGCGCTCACGCAGGCCACCTTCATCGAGTTCTCCGCGGTGATGTCCGGCATCAAGGAGATCAAGGCCGTGATGTTGGCCGCGGAGAAGGCCGCCGGCTTCCGTTCGCGCACCATCCTCTTCATCGACGAGATCCACCGCTTCAACAAGGCGCAGCAGGACGCGTTTCTACCCTATGTGGAGCGCGGCTCGATCCGCCTGATCGGCGCCACCACCGAGAACCCTTACTTCCAGGTCAACTCGGCCCTGCTCTCACGTTGTCAGCTGTACGCACTCGAGCCGCTCTCGCAGCAGGAGTTGGAAGTGATCGTTCAGCGAGGCGCGAAGGAGCTCGGAATCGAAGTCGCTCACGAGATAGTCGAGGCGATCGCCAAGAACGCCGGAGGCGACGCCCGTAACGCGCTCAACATCCTCGAGCTCGCCTGGCAGACCGCCGGCGCGGACGGCACTTCGATCGGCGCGAATCATGTCGAGGACGCGGCCCGCAAACGCCCGCTCGTCTACGACCGTGCCGGAGATGCGCACTTCGACTTCGCCTCGGCCTTCATCAAGTCGATGCGCGGCTCAGACGCCGACGCCGCCGTCTACTACCTGGCCTCGATGATCGAGGCCGGCGAGGATCCCCGCTTCGTCGCCCGGCGGATGGTGATCTTCGCCTCCGAGGACATCGGCCTGGCCGATCCACGCGCGCTGCAGGTCGCCGTGGCGGCGGCCGACGCGGTCGAGTACGTGGGCCTGCCCGAGGTGCAGCTCAACCTGGCCGAGGCGGCGATCTACCTCGCTCTAGCGCCCAAGTCGAACGCCGTCAAGACGGCGATCTTCTCGGCCCGCGAAGACGTGCGCGAGCACGGCAACGTGCGCCCGCCCAAGATGCTGCGCGGTTCGGGCTACCGCGGCGCGAAGGCGCTCGGAAGCGGCGAGGGCTACATCTACCCCCACGACGACGCGCGCGGCTTCGAGCTCGAATATCTGCCCGAGGAGCTGCGCGGACGGCGCTACTGGCAGCCCAAGGGCACGGGCGAGGAACCGAAGCCAGGGGAAACGAAGAGCTAGCTTCCACCGATCGCCGATCGGTGGATCTTCGTTCTCGGGGGCGGTTCGGCCGGGCGGCGTTCGGCCGGATCGAGGGTGGTTCCGATAGGGTGAACTCGACCCGGTGGCGTTTGCCGTTGGGATCTCGAGGCGTCGGACACGTGATGAAAGGGGGCGCCAGGTAGCCGTGCGTATCGCCACCTTCTCGACGTTTCCGCCGCGCGCTTGCGGAATCGGCACCTTCTCGTTCGACGTCCGTGAGGCGCTTCTCGACGTGCCTGGTGTTGATGACGTCGGTCCCGTCGTCGTGGTCGATCAGCCTTCGAGCCCGCAACGGCCAGAGCTGTCCGCGACGGTCTCGCAGTTCGTCCGCGGAGATTACGTGCGTGCTGCGAGGCTGCTTGGCCGCTTGGACTTCGACGTTGTTCTTCTCCAGCACGAGTACGGGATCTATGGCGGCACGGATGGCGAGTACGTGCTCTCCTTTGCGCAGGAGCTTGCTCAGCCACTCGTTGTGACGCTGCACACGGTGCTGTCTCAGCCGTCGCCGCATCAACTGCAGGTGGTTACAGCGCTCTGTGAGCAAGCCGAGCTGGTGATCGTGATGACTGACACGGCGCGGCGTCTGCTCGTTAAGACGAAAGCCTGTCCGATGCACAAGATTCGTGTCGTTCCGCACGGCGCGCCGGTCGTGCTCGGACGGCGCCGCGAGGAGTACGCGGCCGGGCGGCGGCCGCTCTACGTCACGCCTATGCCGGGCGGATATGAGCGGATGCAGTCACGCTTTCTGCTCTCCAGCTTCGGTCTGATATCAGCCGGTAAGGGCTTCGAGACGGCGATCGAGGCGTTGCCGTCGATTATCGAGCGTCACCCCGAGGTTTTGTATCTGATCGCGGGACGCACGCACCCGGAGGTCGCGCGCCGAGAGGGCGAGCAGTACCGACTGATGCTCGAGCGTCGCGTCGTCGATCTCGGGCTCGGCGATCACGTCGAGTTCGACGACCGCTTCCTCTCGATCGACGAGCTAGCCGACCTGCTCACCGCTACCGACGTCTTCGTCACCCCATACGGCAGTCGCGAGCAGGTCGCCTCCGGCGCGCTCACGTTCGCGATCGCCGCCGGCTGCGCCGCGATCTCGACCCCCTACTGGTACGCGCAGGACATTCTCGAGTCTGGGGCCGGGCGGATCGTGCCGTTCGGAGACTCGGACGCGCTCGCCGAGGCGGTGTGCGAGTTCGTGGAGCAGCCCGAGGCGCTGGAGACCGCGCGATCAGAGGCTCGCCGGATCGGACGGGGGCTCGCGTGGCCTTCCGTAGCCGAGGCGACCGCGGCCGTACTCAGTGAGGCGGTAACGCTCGCGCCGCGCCGAACGCCGATTCCCGTCGTCGAGCTCGAGCTCGCGAGCCCCCGAACCGACCACATCCGCACACTCGTCGATGACGTCGGCATCGTGCAGCACGCCCACGGCGCGATCCCAAACCGAGAAACCGGTTACTGCGTCGATGACGTCGCGCGACTGGCGGTCGTTGCCCTGGAGCTCGATCGCCGTCAAGCCGATCAGGGCTGGGCGCCGATCCTGTACCGCGCGCTTGCCTTTCTCTATGCCGCGACCGACGATGACAGGCGCGGAATGCGCAACTTCATGAGCTACGAGCGGCGCTGGCTCGACGAGCCGCACGTTGGCGATCACGTCGGCCGCTCGATCTGGACGCTCGGCGCGGTGCTCTCGACGGCATGGGTGCCGGCGATCGTCGGGCCGGCCAAGAGGCTGCTCACCGAGCTCGTCGCTTCGCTCGGCGGTGACGTATCGCTGCGAACGGCCGCGTACACGATTTTAGGCCTCGCTCGACTCGACCCTGACAGGCTCGACTCCGAGGCGCGTGAGCTCCTGAAACGCCTCGTCGAACAGCTCGCGGGCGCCTACGGACAGACTTCGGCTAAGGAGTGGCGCTGGTTCGAGAACGAGCTGAGCTACGACAACGCTCGCCTCGCCCATGCGATGATCCTGGGCGGAGCGGCGCTCGGGCGTGAGGACTGCGTGTCGATCGGGCTCGAGTCGCTCGGTTGGCTCGGTGACGAATGCGGGCTCGCCGATGGTCCGCTACAGCTGATCGGCCGTGGCGGGCGGCGGCGTGACGAGCCCGTCTCGGGCGTGTGCGACGAGCAGCCGCTCGATGCGTCCGCCCTGGTCGAGGCGGAGCTCACCGCGTTCGCGGTGAGCGGCGAACTAGAGCACGCGGTGCGAGCACAGCGTGCATTCGACTGGTTCCTCGGCAGCAACCGGCTCGGCCGTCCACTCTACGACTTCGCGACCGGCGGCTGCAGCGACGGACTGGGCGAACACGACGTGAACACCAACGAGGGCGCCGAATCGACGCTTGCCTTCCACCGCGCCTGGCTCGTGCTCGACGCGGCGGGATTGCCCGTCGTAGCGCGCCGGCCGGCCGCCAGCATGAGGGCGACATGATCCCCTCGGAGCGCGAGCTGTTCAGACGCCATCCCCAAAACCCGCTCTTGACGAGGGAAGAGTGGCCATATCCGGTCAACGCGGTCTTCAACCCGGGCGCTGCCGTTGTCGCCGGCGAGACGGTTCTGCTGGCCAGAGTGGAGGCTCTCACCGGCATCTCTCACCTCACCGTCGCACGCTCGGCGAACGGGATCGACGACTGGTCAGTTGACTCCGAGCCACTGCTCGCGCCGGCCGACGGCGTCGAGAGCGAGCAGTGGGGGTTCGAGGACCCACGCTGCGTCTGGGCGGAAGAGCTGGATTGCTGGGTCATCACCTGCACCGCCTACGGGCCGGCCGGGCCGGCCGTCTTCCTCGCCACCACGAAGGACTTCCGCTCCGTCGAGCGGCGCGGCATCATCAAACGTCCGGAGGACAAGAACGCGGCCCTGCTCTCCGAGCGAGTGGGCGGAAAGTGGATCCTCTTCCATCGACCGATGACCGCCTTCGGCGGCTCCCACGGAGAGATTTTGCTCTCCCGCTCGACCGACCTACAGAGCTGGAGCTCGCCAGAGCAGGTGCTCCAGCCGCGGCGCGGCGCCTGGTGGGACTCGCTCAGGATAGGTATCGGTCCGCCGCCACTCAAGACCGAGCGGGGCTGGCTGATGATCTACCACGGCGTCAAGCAGACCGTCTCCGGCAGCATCTACCGGGTAGGCCTTGCGCTGCTCGATCTCGAGGAACCTACGCGCCTCATCGGTCGCACGCCCGGTTGGGTCTTCGCACCACTCGCGCCGTACGAGCGACAAGGAGATGTGCCCAATACCGCGTTCCCTTGCGGTCTCGTGCACGACCAAGCGTCCGGCGAAGTGCGCCTCTACTACGGGGCAGCCGACACCTCGATCTGCCTCGCTAGCGCCCAACTCGACGACTTGCTCGACGCTGTCACGTCGGCCGCACCGTAGCTTTCGCCTGGCGCGACGCAGCTGTGCTCTGCGATCGCGGCGCGAGCGGAACGAACACTCGAGTGCGCAAGCTTCTCGGGCAGCCACGGGGAGGATTCGGGCTCGGAACGAAGAAGCGCAAATCGCCTGGCTGATCAGTGAAACTCTCTCTGTCTCTTGCAAGAAACGCTCGACTCGCGAGCGGACTCGGTCAGGCAATTCGTTACCGCCTATAGAACACGGAGCGAGCAGGTAGACCACTGAGGAGGACGGAGCATGGCCGCAAAGCCAAAGAAGGGTAAATCGCCATTCGCGACTAGCGATAAGGCGCAGATGGTGAGTCTGAAGGTGAAGAAGCCCAAGAAGACCTCGCGCGGCAAGTAGAGCCGAGCGAGCTCAGAGAATCCGCGCCCCAAGGGCGCTCGCAACCAGCTCGACGGCCAGCTTGGCGGTCGCGTTCTCGCGGTCGAGGATCGGGTTGACCTCGACGATGTCGAGCGAACCGGCCAGCCCCGACTCGGCCACCAGCTCCATCGCCAGGTGCGCCTCGCGGTAGGAGAGTCCGCCCCTGACCGGCGTTCCGACCCCCGGCGCCGTATCGGGATCGATCGAGTCCATGTCGAGCGAGACGTGGACGAAGCCCTCACCGGCCACGTTCGCCATCGCTCGCTCCATCACCGGCTCGAGACCGAGCCGGTCAATGTCGCTCATCGTGTAGACCTTCACGCCCAGCTCGCCCACGAGCTCACGCTCGGGCTCGTCGAACGAGCGGGCACCGACGATGGCGATGCGGCCCGCCTGAACCATCGGCAGCGGCCACTCGGGGCTCTCGAAACCGGTGCCTTCCAGCCCCAGCGCGGCAGCCAGCACCATCCCGTGCACGTTCCCGCTGGGGCTGGTCGCCGGCCGGTTGAGATCGCCGTGGGCGTCGATGTAGAGGACGCCACCCGGCCCGTGCAGCGAGGCCAGCGCGCCCAGTGAACCAAGCGAGACCGAGTGATCGCCGCCCAAAAGAAGCGGGACGGCGCCCTGCTCGAGCGCCTTGCGCACCAATCTTGCGACCTGCTCGCAGGTCGCCTTGACCTCCGAGAGGAAGCGGGCGCGCTCGTTGCCGATGCTGGCGGCTTCGGCCACCGCCGTCCCGACGTTGCCCCAATCCTCGACCCTCCGCCCGAGCAGCTCGAGCCGCTCGTCGAGCCCCGCGTAGCGGATGGCAGAGGGGCCCATGTCGACGCCGCGGCGGCCTGCGCCGAGGTCGAGCGGGGCGCCGATCACTACTACGGGCTGGGTTTGGGTGGAAGCCATGTTGGAAGTATCAACCGGACGGGGCCTTCTTGGAAGGCGAAGAGGTTGCCTTGTCCTCCGCTTCGAGCCGCGCAAGCGCTTCTTCAAGAGAGAACGTCCTTCCCTCGGCAATATCGCGATCGGCTTGCGCGCGCCGCGCAACGTACTCGGGTGCGTTGGCGAGGACATAATCCTCGAGGTCTTCCGCGTCGAAGGGGTAGATGACGCCGACGGGCTTGCCCCGGTCGGTCACGATGGTCGGCATTCGCGTCTTGCTGACGTCGCGGATGATCGCGCTGGCGTTGCGGGCTAGCTGACGGATGCCGACTACGGGCATCGATCTGGCTCCTCGGCTCGATGGACGATGTACGTCGTTTAGTACGTACATCTGCATTGTGCCTGAGAAGGGGCGCGAGGGGAAGCGCGGCGCCTAAGTTGTTTGAGTTTTGGCGCAGTTCGGGCGGGTTCAAGCCAGACACTTCTCGCGCCTCTGGCGAGTCGCTGGGCGTGCTTCGCCGGAGGAGACAGTGCTCCGCACGGCTCCGGAGAGCGAAGTGNNCGAGGTAGCTCAGTTGGTAGAGCACACGGCTGAAAACCGTGGTGTCGCCGGTTCAATTCCGGCCCTCGCCATCTCAAGCTTCTGGCCGGCGTGGCGACTTGAGCCGCCCGCCTCGGTTCGCTGGCCGCACGTCGCTCTCCGGGGCCGTGCGTGAAGCACTGTCCCCTCCGGCGCCGCACGGCCAGCGAACCGCCATAAGCCTGAGAGGCGCCGGGGTGGGGTACGGGCGCCGTGGCCGGTTTGACGGGCGAGGTGCTGAAGTAGCGGTCGTCCGAAGGCGGGAGTTAGCCGCGCCCGCGCTTGTCGGTCGCGACGGCCTCGGGCCGCTGAGCGCGCGATCTCCTCCGGCGCCGCACGGCCAGCGAACCGCCAGAAACCTGAGAGGCGCAGTGGCGGAGTTCGGGCGCCGCGACGGTTTGATTAGCGAAGAACTGAAGCGTCAGCGGCACGAGGCCGGACGGTTCGCGGGAGCCGGCAGCAGATTCACTATGCGATCGGGCTGGAGCCCGAAGTTCTTAACCCCATGCCTCCTCAGGCAGCGGTAGGTCGATCGGCTGGGGATCAAGTGCCGTTTCCCGCTCGAGTCCACCAACCAGCGCGCGAGCGACCCGTCCGAGGCTCTCGACGAGAAGATGATGTGCCTGAAGTCGCGCGGCCATTGCGGTCCCTGGTCGGCGAGGTGGAGGAAGTGACTCGGCCAGTGAGCGCTTCCCCAGACGATCGTCTGCCTGGTCGTTCGGTTGTAGCCGTAGTTGTCGTCGGTGGTCGTGATGCCCGAAGCACTGACCGACTCCACGTAGGCGACGTGTCCGCTGCTCCACTCCGCGATCGCGCCGATCGCCGGGCGCCCGTTCACGCGCCGACGCGAGATGTGCCGGTACCAGCTTCCGGCGTTGTCCGACCAGCCCGGGGACTTCTTCCGACCGTTCTTCTCCAGCCGGTAGGCGACATAGAGCGTGCAGTTGTGTGGCCCGTACGAGTCATAGCTGGCCTGGGCGCCGCCGTATTTCTGCCAGGGCCAGCCCGAGGCTCTTACAGTCGCGTAGCGGTAACCCGCGCCCGCGCACTTGTAGCCCTCCGAGATGCACCTGAGGCGATCGCCGTCCTTCGGGTAGCGGCCCGGCATGCTCCCGCCCGCCCCGGTCTGAGCCGGGAAGGCGGCGATTGCGAGGGTAGCGACAAAGACCGCACTCATGAACGCGACCACGAGGAGCTTCCGCCGTTTTCTTGCCTTCAGTGGTATGACCTGCCTCCATGTCGGGATCAGGGCCGGGGGAGTGCGGCGAAGAGGTTAGCCGAAAGTTCGGATGGGATCGGACTTGCGCGGTGAGCGACGCTCCGAGAAAGTAAGGGAGTACGGGCGCCGCGCTGCTTAAGCGACCGGTTTCCTGAAGTTGAGTCGTCCGAGGGCGTTAGTGGGCCGCGCCCGCGCTTGTCGGTTGCGGCGGCGGGTGTTGCGTTACAGGGCAAGAAGCCAACCCCTGGCAGGAAGCCGCTAACCCTTACCGAACCTCCAGTCTTAGTAAGGTTTAGGCTATAAACCTTACTACAGGACGCGACAGGGAAGGCTTGACGCATGCGGGGAAGGCTGATCTCACAAACCTGGGCGGCGAATCCGACGCTCTACGCGCCTGCTCGCTACCGGCGCCCGTGCTCGTACGAATCATTCGTTCCCAGGCTGCTTGCCGAGGACGAGCCGCGCCTCGATGCCTCGCTTGCCGGCGTGATCTCTGACGCAGAGGCGAAGATCGTTGCGCTGAACGCCGCCCCGCGAGCGGCCCTCGCGCCGCTCGCTCGCCTGCTCCTTCGCACCGAGTCGATCGCCTCTTCGAAGATCGAGGGAATGCAGGCTGACGCTCGCTCGCTCGCTCGCGCGGAAGCGAGGCTCGAGACGGGCGGACGCGCTGGTCCGGAAACGCTCGAGGTGCTCGCGAACATCGATGCCATGCAGCTCGCGATCGAGCAGGCTTCGACTGGACACGAGCTCTCACTCGGGCAGATCCTGGCGATACACCGGGCGTTGCTCGAGCACGCGCCCGGCTACGGCGGAGCCGGCAAGCTCCGCAGCGGTCAGAACTGGATCGGCGGAAACGACTACAACCCCTGCGGCGCGGATTACGTTCCTCCGCCGCCCGAGTACCTCGCCGATCTGCTGGACGACCTGATCGCCTTCTGCAGCGAGGAGACGCTGCCGCCTCTCGTCCAGGCCGCCGTTGCTCACGCCCAGTTCGAGACCGTGCATCCGTTCGACGACGGAAACGGTCGTACCGGCCGCGCGCTTGTCCAGGTCATCCTGCGCCGGCGCGGTCTCGCGCCGGCGTACGTTCCGCCGATCAGCGTCGTGCTCGCCCGCGATCGAGATGGCTACATTCGCGGACTGGCGGCGTTCCGCGAGGAACGGGACGCTGAGTGGCTGACGCTCTTCGCGATCGCCGCCGCCCGCGCTGCCGACGTCGCCGGCCGTTACCTGACCGACGTCGCCGCGCTCAAGGAGCGCTGGCGCGAGAGACTCGGCGCGACCGGCAAGCCTCGTACCGACTCCGCAACCTGGGCCGTGATCGACGTCCTCCCGGCGCACCCGATCATCACCTCACCCGTAGCCGTAGCGGCGACCGGCCGCAGCAAGCCCCAGGTCGATCTGGCAATCCGCCGTCTGAGCGAAGCCGGCGTGCTCGAGCCGCTATCGGACGCGAAACGAAACCGCTCCTGGGAAGCGGTGGGCCTTCTCGACCTGCTCGGTGCCATCGAAAGCGAACCGGCGCCTCAATAACCCCAAGCACCATGACTAATCGGTAGCCGCCTGAGCTGCTCCTTGTATGCGCGCCACTGCGGCATGGTCCGATCCATTAGCGCCACGAAACGGGCGTTGTGCGTCGGCTCCAGTATGTGAACCATCTCGTGGACGACCACGTACTCGAGGCATTCGCGCGGCTTTTTCGCCAGATCAGTATTGAGGCGAATACTGCGAGCGCGAGGGTTGCAGCTTCCCCACTTGGTCTTCATTCGCTGGGCGAAGAAGCGCTCGACCCGGACGCCTACCTGCGGCTCCCATTTGGCGAGGAGTGGCGGGATCGCGTTCTTCAGCTGCTCGCGGTACCAGTCCTCGGCGACTGTCCGTCGCTTCGCCTCATCCGCTCCCGGGCGAACTGCCAGAAGCATGTGACCATGCTCCAGCGCGACGGCCGGCGCTCGCTCTAATTCGGTGACCTTCAGCAGATAGCGCCGCCCCCAAACGTAGTGACTTTCGCGATCGACGAACTCCCGCCGCGTCTCGCGCTCCTGCGCCTGGAGGCGCGCCTGTTGTTTCTTGATCCAGTCGAGCTTGGAGACGGCGAAGGCGCGGATAGTGTCCAGGCTCATGCGCCTCGGCGCCGAGATGCGCACTCGACCCGACGGCGGGTGGACGCTCAGATGAACGTTTTTGATGTCTTTGAGCACCACCTCCACGGCGATGTCGCCTAGCTCGATCTGCGCGATCATCAGTACTCGCTCTGCGCCTTGATGATGGGAAAGATGCGCTCGACCGCCGCCTCGTCATCTCCGAGCAGCGGCAGCAGTGCACGCTTGATGGCGTTCTCGCGCGCCTGGTTGTCCCGCCAGTCGTCCGGGCGGATCGTCCTCACCGTCTCGTCGATCGCCAGCGCCAGCTCTTCGTCCTGATCGAGGTTGTTGTAGAGAGCGCGTTTCCCGCGCGTGTCCAGCCTCTTCGGCGTTTCGTCCGACGTGCCGGTCCCGACCTGCTTCGCCAGTTCGGCGATGCGCTTGAGGTAGTCCTCGTACGCGAGCGCCTTGGCTTTCCGGGCCGAGATGATCTCGTCGAGCAGCACCGACATCTTCTCGTAGTAGGCCGGGTCGTTCAGATGCTCCTCGATGATCTTGCGGCGAACGTTGTTCTCGATCGTCTCGGCGATCGCGTCCTTGTCTCCTTTTAATCCGCCGAGCTGGGCCGCCACCGCGGCGCCGATCCCGCTCTTGACGATCAGATCCAGCAGACCAATGTTCTCGAAGGGCGAGATCTTTCGCGGCTCGTCGGCCTCGATGTAGGTGTCGATCAGGTGCCTCATGTCGGCTTCGTAGGCCTTCGAGTCGAGGCTCTCGCCGCTGGCCCTGCGGATGATCTCGCGGACGTTCAGGTAGCGCTCGAGCTGCCGCTCGATGCGGCTGATGTCCTCGGCGTCGTAGCCTGCCGGCTCCAGCTCGTCGGCGATGTTGGCGTAGGCGCGCACCAGCGCGACCGCCGCCTTGTAGAGCGCGGCGCGCTTCGGCTCCCGCTCTTGCAGATCCTCGGCGATCTCGGTGTTGCCGCAGAAGTAGTGGATGTGCTCCAGCTCACCTTTGGGCGGCTCGACCGGCTCGCAGAGCAGAGCCAGAACCTCCAGCGCGCTATCGAGACGCTCGCGCCCTTTCGCCAGGCGGTCGTGAATCAGCACCTCCGGCTCGACACCGCCCGCACTGTGGTCCAGCTCGGAGGTGTAGACGGCAACCGCGTTCTCGACCTTCTTGAACAGATCCTTGTAGTCGACGACGTAGCCGAAGTCCTTGTCGTCGCCGTCCAGCCGGTTGACGCGGCAGATCGCCTGAAACAGTCCGTGATCCTGCATCGACTTGTCGATGTAGAGGTAGGTGCAGGGCGGCGCGTCGAAGCCTGTGAGCAGCTTGTCCACCACCACGAGCAGCCGCATGTTCGCCGGCTCCTTGACGAACAGATCCTTCGCTCGCTCCTCGTAGGTCTCGGTCCTGCTCATGCCCGGCTTCGCCACCACGCTTTCGAGCAGCCGGGTGTAGGTGTTGTAGACGAGCTGCCTATCGGTCTCGGTGTTCGCCCCGACCTCTTCCTTGCTCACGTCACCGGCCTGCGGGTTGTACGAGGTCACGACCGCGCACTTGCCCCTGAGCGGCGTCTCCTGGAACAGGGAGAAGTACCTGCACGCCTCGTAAATGCTCGACGCCACCAGGATCGCGTTGCCTCGCTCGCTAGAGAGACGCGGCTTGACGCTGAAGTCGAAGACGACGTCCCTAACGACCCGCTCCATCCGCGACCTGGAGCTGAGCACTTTTTGCATCGTCCCCCACTGCGCCTTCAGCTCTTCTTTTTGCCAGTCGTTCAGGCCGCGGGTCTTGGCCTCGAACCAGGCGTCGATCTTGTCCTCGGAGCCGAGCCGCTGGTCGATGTCACGCGCCTCGTAGACGAGATCGAGCACGACTCCGTCCTCCACGCCCTCGCTGAACTTGTAGGTGTGGATGTAGCCGCCGAAGACCTCCAGGCTGGTCTTCCTGTCCTTCTTCAGGAGCGGCGTGCCGGTGAAGCCGATGAAGACAGCGTTCGGCATCAGGGCTTTCATGACGCGGTGCAGCTTGCCGGTCTGGGTCCGGTGACACTCGTCCACGAAGACGAATACCTCCCCGACCGTCTGGCTCGGCTGCGCTTGCAGCTCCTTGATGAAGGCCTCGAAGTCGTCCACGTCCTTGCGCCCGAACTTGTGCACCAGCGAGCAGAGCAGGCGCGGCTTGGCCTGGGCGAGCTGGCTCATCAGGTCGCGGCCGCTGCTGGTGCGATAGATGGCCTCACCCGTGTCGGTGAACACCCGCTCGATCTGTCTGTCCAGCTCGTCGCGATCGGTGATGATCGCCACGCGAGCGTTCGGGTTGTTTTCCAGGATCCACCTGGCCAGGAGGACCATGACGATGCTCTTGCCGCTGCCCTGGGTGTGCCAGATGATGCCGCCCTTGCGCTCGCGGACGTGCTGCTGGGCCGCCTTGACGCCGAAATACTGGTGTGCCCGCGGCAGCTTCTTGACGCCGCCGTCGAAGAGCACGAAGTCGTGCATCAGCTCGATCAGTCGCGGCTTGGCACAGATATTCGCCAAGTACTTGTCCAGCTTGAAACGGCTGTCGTCGTGCTCGTCTTCCTTCCACTCCAGGAAGTACTTCTCCGGCGTGCCGATGGTGCCGTATTTCAGGCCCTCGGAGTCGTTACCGGCGAAGACGAGCTGCACGGTCGAGAAGAACCACTCGTTGAACTCAGGCAGCTGATTGGACAGGTTCTGGCGGATGCCGTCGCCGATGCTCACGCGGCTGTTCTTTAACTCCAAGACGCCGACTGCGATGCCGTTCACATACAGCACGATGTCGGGCCGCCGCTCGAAGCCGCCACGCAGGGTGACTTCCTCGGCGATGCCGAAGTCGTTTTTCTTCGGCTTATCCCAGTCGATCAGGTGGACGGTCTCGGTGACCTTACCCGCCTCGATCTTCACCGGCACGCCGTAGCGCAGCAGGCTGTAGACGGCCTTGTTGTTCTCGTACAGGCCCCGGCTGTGGTTGTTCGCCTCGCTGCGCAGCTTGTGGATGGCGACGTTGATCTGCTCGGGGCTGTAGCTGCGCCCGGTCAGGTACTTGCGAAGCTGCGCCTCTTCGATGTTGGAGTTGCAGTCGCCGTCGCTCCAGTCGCCGAGGTAGTCGTAGTCCAGCTCGTCGCAGAACAGGGCGATGACGCGGTTCTGCGTGACGCGCTCGGGCTTGCCTACGTCGCTCATACGAGCCGAATCCTGCCGGTGAGTAGCTCCTGCATCATGCCTTGCTTGAGCTGGCGAGCTTTGGCGAGCTTGGCTTCAAGGGCGGCGATATCGGCGTCCATGTCGCTCAATATCGTCGCGATGGCTACCTGCTCTCCAATGGTCGCCGGCGTCTCGTAGATGAAGCTGACAAAGTCTTTTTGGTAGAGATGGTTGATCGTCGATCCCGCACTTAACTGAGCGAGAAACGCCTCGAACACACGAGAGCAGAGTAGGTAGTAGAAGAAGTTCGGGTGGAACGCGCCATCGATAGGCCTGATCACGAAGACACCGCTGTTTAGCGTGGCCGGTCTATCGAGCTGCTTCACTAGTGCGATTTTCCCGATAGTACCGTCCTTTGTCACGAGAACATCGTTCTCCCTCAACTGGATGTTTCTGTCTTGTTTGTAACGCAAGGCATCAACGTAATGACAACTATTCCAGTCGATGTTGCCATTTTCGAATTCAGTTCCTGTTACAAGAACATAATCTCCAGAATCGAGGAACTCAGCTGCCTTCAAGCCCTGCCATCCGATCCGGGCCTTGAGGATTGCCGTATTGCCAAGCTTCTTCGGAACCCACCCATCTCTCGAGTGGAGCAATTCCTGCATGGCGCCTTGTTTGAGCTGGCGCTTCTTGGCGACGAGCCGCTCCAGGGATTCGATGAGGGCATCCGCATCACCCAACGCCTCGGCGATGGCTTCTTGCTCGGATTTCTTTGGGAGAGGGATAAACAACCGCTGGAAGTAGGGCAGCCCGATCGTCTTTATCGTGTTACCCATCGCGATTCGTTCGAACTCAGGCTTGCGCGATTGAAGCCAGTAGTAGAGGAACTGATTGTTTAACGAAGGCCCGCACTTCCACGCCATGAAATGTTGGCTCACTGCCATATCATCTTTCATGATCGCGCTTTTACCAACGCCCGCATCACGCGATAAAACGACTGTCCCTCGCGAGTGCATGGTTGCTGATGAGTTGGCAATGCCTGCTGACGTGATCTTGGCAGCGGTGTCCCAGATATAGACTCGATCGAGGCGGTCAGTGTCCTGAAGGGAGACCCACTTGATAGTGCCTCCCCAATACTCAGGATGTGCTTTGTCAGGCGTATGTCCGCTGCCTCTCTTCGATACAGAGTCCAGCAAGACGGCGTCCCAATCCGCCGGAAGCATGCCTGCCTCAGTCTGCTTGAAGCCGGGCCTCACTTCCACGAGAACCCCATCGCTTCCAGGTGGCGATCCACTTTGGCTTCAAACTCGGCCATTCGGCTGACCATTTGCGGTAACGGCGTCTCGTAGCGCTCAGCCAACTCCTTCACACGCTGGGTGAGCTGCTGGCTCACGCGGTCCATCTCGCCGTGGATAGCGGCGTCGAGCGCGGCGAGCCACTTGTCGTCCACCACCAGCGTCTTGATCTCGGCTTCGCCGAGCGTCGGATACCTGGCGTAGGCCTGGGCGTCGAGCGCGGCTTCGGCCTCCTTGAGGCGCTTCTTCAGACCGGCCTTCTCGGTGTCGAGCTTCAGCCAGTCGCTCAGCGCGGCGGCTTCGTCTCTGGCATCCGCGTCGCCCTTGATCTCCTTCAACCGAGCGGCGACGCCGGCCTTCGCCACCTTCTCGAAGTCGGCGAACGCCCCGTCCTCGCCGCTCTGCTCTTCCTCCAGCTCAGCAAGGCGGGCGTCAACACTTTCCAGTTTGCCGGTGAGCTTGTCGATGGCTGCCTGCTCCTCGGCGAAGTAGCGAGCGACGATCAGTGCCTTGGGGACGAGATCGCACGTCCAGCCCTTGTCTTTCTCCTTGCCCTTCTTGTCCTTCTCGATGATGCGGCTGGCCTCGGCCTTCCAGCCGTCGGCGGCTATCAGGTAGCAGTCGTCCTGCATCGTCTCGGCCCAGTAGTCCATCAGGTGCTGGTAGATGTCGTAGGCGTCGATCAGCGGCTTGTCGGCGTAGTGAGCGAGCAGGCTCTCGGCCAGCGCCGCGATTTCCTGCTTGGGATGGCAACCAGTTTGCAGCGCTTTGAGCGTCTCGGCGCTTCTCGCCCGCCAGGCCGCGAAATGGTCGTTCATGCCGGCAATGAAGGCCGCGAACTCCGGGTGCTCGTAGATGGCCGGCTTGATGGCCGTCTTCTCCACCGCGAGATCGAGGTAGCCGGGGCGGTTCTCCCTGAACAGCGTGTGCCGGAGCTGCGGGCAGACATCCCAGAAGCGCTGGAGCGCGTCGATATCGGCGGCGGGGATGCCGCCTCGCAGATGGCCCTCGATGTCCTGCAGGTTTTCGGGCTCCTGGCTGTCGATGTAGCGCGGCAGGTTCAGGTTGAACTCGTTTCGCTCGATTTCCTCGACCGGCACCATGCGCGAGTACTTGTCGACTTCGAGCCGCCGGTTGAACACGTCGACGATCTTGTGGATGTCCTGGGCGCGCAGGCGGTTCTTGGGGCCATCCTTCATGAAGCCCCGGCTGGCGTCGATCATGAACACGGCCTTGCGAGCATGGGCGTCGCGCTTGTCGACGACGACGATGCAAGCGGGGATGCCGGTTCCGTAGAAGAGGTTGGCCGGCAGGCCGATGATGCCCTTGATGTAGCCCCGACGGACGAGATTGCGGCGAATCTCAGCCTCGGCGTTGCCGCGGAAGAGCACGCCGTGGGGCAGGATGCAGGCGCCCGAGCCGGTGCTCTTGAGCGAGCGGATGATGTGCAGGAGGTAGGCGTAATCTCCCTGTCTAGCTGGCGGCGTTCCGAAGGGCTGGAAGCGCTCGTATTCGTCGTGGAGCGGATCGAGACCGGTACTCCAGCGCTTGTCGGAAAAGGGTGGATTGGCGACGACGTAGTCGAAGGTCTTGAGCGTGTCGCCGTCCTTGAACTCCGGATTCGTCAGCGTGTTGTTCCGCGCAATCAACGCGGTGGGGTTATCGTGAAGGATCATGTTCATCCGCGCCAGTCCGGCGGTGGCGGAGTCCTTCTCCTGCCCGTAGAGCGTGACGTCGGCGCTGGCCTCGTCGCCAACCTTCAATAGCAGCGAGCCGGAGCCGCACGTGGGGTCGTAGACGGTCGTGTCGTTAGTCGTCTGCGCATCGCGTATCCCTACGACCTGCGCCATGATCCGGCTGACCTCGGCTGGGGTGTAGAACTGCCCCTTGCTCTTCCCGCTCTCGGTGGCAAAGTGCCGCATCAGATACTCGTAGGCGTCGCCGAGAATGTCGTCGCCCTCGGCCCGGTTCTTTGAGAAGTCGAGAGCCGGGTTCTCGAAGATGGCGATCAGATTGGTCAGCCGATCGACCATCTCCTTGCCACTGCCGAGCTTCGTGGCGTCGTTGAAGTCCGGAAAGTCGGACAGCTTGTTCGCGCTCGCCAGCGGCTCGATGATCCGCTTGTTGATCTGATCGCCGATGTCGCTCGTTCCCTTGAGCGACACCATCCCCGCAAATCCGCCGCCAATAGGAATCTTGATCGGCGCAAACGGCACGCCTGCGTACTTGTCGCTGACGTACTTGATGAAGAGCAGGACGAGGACGTAGTCCTTGTACTGGCTGGCGTCCATGCCGCCGCGCAGCTCGTCGCAGCTAGCCCAGAGGGAGGCGTAGAGCTCGGATTTCTTCAGCGCCATCTTGTTCTGCACCCTCTATCAACATGGCCGACGCGGACATGTCCATCCTAGGCGACGGCGGTCGCAACGCGTGATCCAGTAAACCGCGACTTGAGGTGCCAAATTGGCACCTCAAAAACCCTGTCTCCTCCAGCCACTCGCCGCTGGGTAGGGCGGAGAGTACGATCTGAGACCGAAGAGAGGAGCCGATGAAGACCGCGAAAGACAACCGATTCTCCGTGCCGCTGTATACCGTGGCAGAGGCCTCGCAGTTTCTCGGCGTACCGCAGTCGACGTTCTCAACGTGGTCGCATGGCTACGTTCGGCGGCCATCCGGGCGCGCTGAGGTGCGAGGTAAACCGATCGTCACCAGCGTCGGTGCGCCCCACGGCTTCCCTGCGATTCCTTTCATCGGCCTAGCCGAGGGCATGGTGCTGGCAGCATTCAGGCGCGCCGGCGTCAGCCTTCAACACATCCGCAAGGCAGTCTCCGTACTCGACAGAGAGATAGGCATCGACTACGCCCTCGCGTCTAGCAAGCTCTACACCGACGGAGCCGTGATCCTCTTCGACTATGCGGAGCGCAAGGATCAGGAACTCGCCGAATTGACCGAGGTCGTCTCTCAACAGCGGGTTTTCTCGCCGGTCGTCGCTGAGTATCTGAAACGGGTTCGCTACGGCGCCGACGGCTGGGCTGTCACTCTCGTATCGCCGGCTACGGCGCGACCCGTGGTGGAGATTGACCCGACGCGCGGATTCGGCCAGCCGATCTTCATTCATGGCGCCAGCCGCGTCGAGGATGTGATCGATCGCTGGCACGCCGGCGATCCTCTGGCGGAGGTAGCCGAGGACTTCGGCGTACCGCTCGAGGATGTCGAAGAGGCACTTCGTGTCAGGCTTCCGATCGCAGCCTGAGTGGTTCGTCCCGCGTTCTCGCGGCTGCTGCCGATACTAGGTCGTGCAGCCCTCTAACCCCCACCCGCAACCAGAATTCTTCGTGGATCGCAGCCTCGGCCGGCATCAGGTAGCCGATGCCTTGCGCCACGCTGGATGGAAGCTTCGCAAGCATGTGGAGGTGTTCGAAGTACGTGACGAGAGAGTCGCGGACGTCGAATGGCTCGAGTACTGCGGTCGCGAAGGTCTGATCGTGCTGGCAAAGGACCGAAGGCTTCGCTATAGGCCGAGCGAGATCGCGGTGATCAAGGACTACAAACTGAAAGCCTTCGTTCTATCGCATGGCAATCTGAAGGCCGCCGAGCAGATACGGCGTTTCCTCGACAACGCCGAGCGGATCAAGGCCGCGTGTACTCGCACGGGTCCCTTCATTTACTCGGTCCAGGCGCGCCGAATCGTTAGATTGTTCCCGCCGCCGTAAGCGGCGATAGCGGCCTCGTCCAGCACCTCTAATCTCAGAGAAGCAGTCCCGGCGTAGCACTACGCGGCCGGTAACGCAGAAACAAGACGCCTGGCAAGCAACCGAACGTGCTCCCCTTCTAGTGGCCCCTCCTGCTCAACCCGCCCACGAAGACTCCGTGGCCATTCAACCCACACGCCACCGAGTTGAATCGGCCGCGCGAACCACTTCCACTCGGCTTCTACGAAGCACAGCACCGGAGTGACCGAGAGCTCGAACTCTTCGATCAGCGGCTGGCCAAACGCTTTCTTTATGGCTTCGACCTGTTTCTCCATCCCGGCGACGAGACGCGTGCAGTCTCGACGACCGACATATAGCCGGTTATCAATAGTGAAGAACCCACCCTTGTCGACCTTGCGCACCTGGCCCGTGTAATTCTTGGCGTCTACGACGTAGACACCGCTCCTGGCAACCACAATGTGGTCGATGTTCGCGCGCGAGCCAGGGATACGCCGATCGTGAAGATCGATGATCGTCTCGTCGTCATTCAGCGACTCGAGAAACGCTCCGAGTTTCCGCTCGCCGCTTCCGCCCACGCCCCATGCGAGAGTCGATTGGGGTTCGTTGGACAACGCTAGAACGACGCCACCAAGACGCCCGTAAGTATCTCGGATTCGCTTTTCGCGCTTGCCATGCCGGCGTTCGTACTCGCGACGAGCAGACGCGCCTGCCCGCCCGCGATCAAGCGGCGTTGGTTCTGGAACAACAACCTCCGCGGCGTTCTCCTCGACGGGATCGGCACGTGCGGCGGGTTCGATAGCTATGGATGGCTCGTTACTTGTCTCGCCCGATCCGATGCAACCGAGGCACGTTGCCTTCTTTGCTTCGCGATCCCAAATAGCCTCTGTGCCGGGCGGAAGCTCAGAACCGCAAGCGGAACAGGTGGCCTTGTAACGAAGCCGCATGACGCAGTAAATCGACAAATCCCCGTTACGCCTTGAATCGACGCAAGCCCGCTGGCGGCGCGCGAGTAAACTCGGGATCGAGCTAAATGCCTCGCCCAGGTCGGCGACACCTCGCCCTCTCCGGTCTGCCACCAGCGCCCGAGATAAACCGTCAATGAGAATCGCCACCTGGAACTGCTGCATGGGCTTTCGCGGCGAGAAAGCCGCGTCTCTCAAGGGGCTCGAAGCAAATATCACGATCGTCCCCGAGTGCGGTCGGCGCGATGCGCACACCTATGCCGAGGCGACGGCTCAAAGCGTCATCTGGCGCGACGGCAACGAGAATTCGGCTGATGGGCCTGGTCGCGAGACGAAGGGCCTCGCCGTGTTCGCGGACAATCACGAACTCTCTCTCGCGTCCGTATACGCCGACGAGTTCCGGGTGATTCTTCCGATCACACTGACCGGTAATAGCCCGTTTCATCTGCTCGCGGTCTGGACGAAACCCAACTCACGAGGGCGGGAGTGGGGCTACTCGGGCATGCTCTGTCGAGCGATCGAGCAGTACTCCGGGTTCTTGACCGAAGCCGATTCGCTGGTCATAGGCGACTTCAACACCAATAAGGTTTTCGACGGCGAACGCACACTGAACCATTCAGAAATCGACCGTCGTCTCACGAAGCTTGGGCTTGCGAGCGCCTACCACGCCTTCTCCGGCGAGAGTCAGGGAGAGGAGACTCACCCGACGCACTACTTCTTGAGAAAGCGCGAGAGGCCGTTCCATATAGATCACTGCTACTTGCCAAACGCCTGGTTACCGCGCCTTCGCTCTGTTTTCGTCGGCGAGTACTCAGATTGGGTACTGATGAGCGACCACGCGCCGTTGGTCATCGATATCGACAGTCCATAAGCGCTCGCCGCACCCCCACCTATGAAAAACTGCCCGGGATGAGCCCACACCCCGCGAAGCCCGACCACCCAACAGCCCACCCCGGCCGCCGCTGGACCGCCCTCCTAGCCCTCGAGCCCCCAAGCATGACCGGCTTCGACGATCCGCTCGTCGAGTGGCACCGTCTCTTCGCGGAGCTGTTCGGAACCTCCCTGCTGGTGCTCGTCGCCTGCGGCGGCTCCGTTGTGGGCGCGCTCAGCCCCGGATCCATCAGCCGCCCGGCTGCGCTCGCCAAATTCAGCCACTCCTGGATCTACCTCGTCGGGCCGCTCGCGGGCGCCGTGATCGCGGTCGGCTTCGCCTGGATCCTGCGTGGACCGGGCGGAGACGTCGGCGGCGTGACCGCCGCCCGCGGCAGGCTCGGCTAACTCGAACTCGCCACGCCTTGCTCGGTGAAGACGTAGGGCACGAAGCGCCGGCCACCGTGCGCCTCACTTGAGATACCAATTTGGCATCTCAAGTTGTCCCACCACCTGAACGGCAGCATGCTGATCGCGGTTATGTTTGTGACACCGCCGGCCGGCCCGCCTGCTCAAGCTCTCGCTCGAGGCGAGCTCCTGGGCCACCAGTTCCAGCGGCCGAGCAGCGCCATCAGCGCCGGCACGAGTAGCGCACGCACGATCGACGCGTCGATCAGAACGGCAAGCGCGATGCCTATCCCGATCTCCTTGACGAGGATGATCTGCGAAGTGGCGAACGAGCCGACCGCGATGCAGAACAGGAGCGCGGCCGCAGTGATGATCCGGCCCGTCCGCTCGAGTCCGACCGCAACCGCCTCGCGGTTCGGCAGCCCCGACTCCCAGGCTTCACGGATCCGCGTCAGCAGGAAGACCCCGTAGTCGGTCGAGAGACCGAAGGCGATCGCGAACAGCACGACCGGCTGGGTCAGTGCGATAGCCCCCTGGCTGCGGTAGTCCAGCAACCCCTGTAAACGTCCGTCCTGGAAGATGAAGACGAGAATCCCGAAAGCGGCCGAGAGCGTCAGCATGTTCATCACGAGCGCCTTGAGCGGCAGGATGAGCGAGCGCGTCGCTCCGTAAAGGAGAACGAAGGTGACGGCGCAGAGCAGGCCGATCGCCAGTGGCAGATCCGTGCCGATCGAGTGCTTCTGATCGAGGTACTGCGCGGTCGAGCCGCCGACCAGCGGCTTGGGCGGCAGCGCGCGCATCTCACGCACGAGCCGCTGCGAGCTCGAGGCGAGGAACGGCCTTCCGGATGAGACCTGAAGCTCGTAGGTGCCCGGGCCGAGCAAACGCGGTGCCCTGACGAGCGTCGCGTACGGCAGCCCGCGAACCCGGGCCGCGTATGCCTTTGCCTGCGCCGCAGTCGTGTGCTCGAGTAGTGCGTAGGCGGGCGAGGCCGCGGTTGCGGGGAAGTCGCTGCGCACCGCCTGGTCGACGATTCGCGAGCTGATCCCGACCGGTAGGACAGAGGCGTCCATGCCGGTGAACCTGATCCCCAGAAACGGCAGCCCGAGCAAGACGAGCAGCGCCGTGGCGGCGGCGGCGACCGGAATCGGCCGGCGCATGAGCGTGTGTGCGAGCCGGTACCAGGCACCGCGTTCACCGCGCGCGGCGCGCTCGGCGGCCAGCCGCCAGCGGCGCGGCGCAAGCGCGTTGACGCGCTGACCGAGGAGTGCGAAGAGCGCCGGCAGCACGATCAGCGCGACCAGTCCGGCGAGCAACGCCACGAGCGCGCCCGCGATTCCCATCGAGCGCAGGTAGCCGAGGGGGAAGATCGCCAGCGTGGAGATCGCAGCCGCGACCGTGACCGCGCTGAAGGCCACGGTGCGGCCGGCGGTCGCGACGGTTGTGCGGATCGCCTCGCGACCCGGGCCGCTGTTTACCAGCTCCTCCCGGTAGCGCGAGACGAGTAGCAGGCTGTAGTCGATGCCGAGGCCGAGACCCGAGCCGGTGACGATGTTGAGCGCGTAGGTCGAGACCGGCATCAAGACGTCGAGGCCCCGCAAAAGCAGCAGTGCGCCGAGTATCGTCAGCCCGCCGCAGAGAATCGGCAGCAGCGCAGCGACGAAGCTGCGGAAGACCCAGAGCGCGAGCAAAAACAGAATCGGGAACGCGATCTCCTCGGCGCGCGTGAGGTCGTGCTGCACCTGGTGGTTGACCTGCACTGTGGCGAGTGCCGTTCCACCCATCTCCACCCCGCGTATCGACCCGAGGCGGGTGTTGACGCGTTCGGCGGCCTGCCGCCAGAGACGCTGTGAGACGTTGGCGCGGGCGTAGGCGACCAAAAGTGTCTCGCGGCCGTTGCGGGAGTGGAGCGGCGCCGCGATCGCGGGGAAGATCGGCTCGGCTCGGATTGCCGCCGACACCTGCGCGAGTCGCTGTGGCGTCGGATCGCGCACGAGTACGAGTACCTGCGGCGCGGCCGAAAGACCGGATGCGCGCTCGATACCACGTTCGGCCCGCAGACTCTGGCTGCCGGAGGCGACGAAGTCGTTCGAGCCACGGCCGAGCAGTCGCGGGGTCTGTAGGCCGAGCACGGCGGCGACGACGGTGAGGGCAAGGGTCGCCACGAGCACCCGTCTCGGTGCGCGAACGGCGAGGTCGGCCAAGTGACCCACCTCGTGAGCCTATGTGATGCGTCAGCCCGAGGCGACTCTGTCGCACCCTGCGGGTGCGCTGCCCCAACGGGTGTTCTGATCGCCGCCGCTTCTACCTCGACGAACGACGTTTCGTGAGCGGTGCCCGCCATGTGAGTCCGCCGCCCGGATGCGATTTCGTGGGTGGGGCGGCATCCGCGCGGCGCGATTATCGCCTCAGGAGAAGCGTGATGATCTCGAAGGGACGGTAGTCGAGCTCGATCACCGATCCGTCGAGCCGCGCCGACTTCCCCGTCTCCTCCTCGAGCAGGTTCGCGTAGACGACGCTGCCGGCGTCCAGGCCGATCGTCAAGCGCGCACGACCCCGCGCTCCGTGTGCCTCGTAGAGCCGCAGGACAATCGCATCTTCCCGCTCGGCGATCTTGACCGTATCGAGAACCAGGTTTGGCGTGTCGAGCGCAAAGAGGTGGTCGATCGCCGCGCTCGTCCAGAGCAACGGCAGGTTGAAGTCGAAGGCTTCCGCGACTACGCCGCCGTCCTGCCAGCTCCCCTCGTGCGGATAGATCGCGTACTGGAACCGGTGCTGCCCCATGTCCGCGACGGGATCTGGGGACTTGGGCGCGCGCAACAGGCTGATACGCATCTCGTTTGCGAAGGTGCTGTATCCGTACTTGGATTCGGTCAGAACGGCGACTCCGAAACCGTGCTCCGACAGGTCGGCCCACTTTTGGCCCGGTACCTCGTAGCGGGCGAGATCGTAGGGCGTCGTGTAGTGAGTCGGGCGCTCGATGGCGCCGAATTGAATCTCGTAGGTCGCGCTCGCGCTGTGCACGTTGACCGGGAATCGCACCTTGAGCATCTTCTCGCTCTCGTGCCAGTCGACAGACCACTCGAACTCGATGCGTTGTGAATCGGCGTCGAGGCGAATGGTCTGCGTCCCGCTGGACGCCTCGCCAAGCGTGTGATCGAACGCAATCTCGGCCCTGAGCGGGGTATCGAGAACGGCCCGGGTGCCGTGCGCCGGCGGGCAGTCCGCGCGTGTCTCCATGTGAAACGGATCCACATCCCAGGCGTCGAAGCCGATCGGCTGGTCTTGGTAGATCTCGAGCACGTTCCCGTCGGCGCTGAGTACCTCACGCCCGCTCTTCTTGTGCAGGAGGTTCTGCAGCCTTCCTCCTGAATCGAGAAC
>PMXT01000072.1 GCA_003170995.1 Actinomycetota bacterium
TGCTTCTTTTTGATTCGAGTCCTAAGGCGAATCCCGGCCTCTCGTGCGCCAAACGAGGACGGCTCTCCTCGACTCACCGCCCTACTGGCTCCAGGAGTGCTTCCTCATCGAATACGCTTCTTCAGCTCCTCCTCGACCTGCGCCGGATCGAGCCCGCGCGAGGCCAGCAGGACATAGCTGTGGAACCAGAGATCGGCGATCTCCTCAACCAGGCGCTGGTCGCTTTCCGAGACGGCCGCCAGGGCCGCCTCGACGCCCTCTTCGGCCACCTTGCGCGCGACGGCAGCCGGCCCCTTCTCGAGCAGGTTGGCGACATACGAACCCTCCGGCCGCACCTTTGCCCGCTCGGCCACGCGCCGCCACAGCCAGGGCGCAAAGCAAGACTCGGCGCCGGTGTGACAGGCCGGACCCTCGGCTCTCACTCGGAGCAAGATGGCATCGCCGTCACAGTCCTCGTGCAGCTCCTCGACGTTGAGGAAGGAACCGGAGGCCGCGCCTTTGTGCCAGAGCTCCGAGCGCGAGCGGCTCCAGAACCAGGCCTGACCGCTCTCGCGCGTGCGCCGTAGCGCCTCTTCGTTCATCCAGGCCAGCATCAGCACCCGCCCGGATTCCGCGTCCTGGACTATCGCTGCCTTCAGATCCTGATCGGCCATCCCGCCTCCTCGAGCTCGCGTTTGATATCGGGAATCCTCTCCGGCGCCTCGTGCACGATCGAGGCGACGAGCGCCGCCTCGGCGCCCACTTCGAAGGCTTCGGCCAGATGCTTCACCGTGCCGGCACCGCCCGAGGCGATCACGGGAACCGTGACCGCCTCGCAGACCAGGCCGGTGATCTCGAGGTCGTAGCCCTCTCTCGTTCCGTCGGCGTCGATCGAGGTGAGCATGATCTCGCCAGCGCCGCGCGAGACGACCTCGCACGCCCACTCGACCGTGTCCAGTCCACGAGGCCGGCGAGCGCCGTGCGTCACCACTTCGCCGGCGCCGGGCCCGACCTTCTTCGAGTCGATGGCGCAGACGACGGCCTGGGAGCCGAACTCCTCGGCCAGCTCGGTCAAGAGCTCGGGCCGCTCGACCGCGGCACGGTTGACGGCAACTTTGTCGGCGCCGAGGCGAAGCAACCGCCGAGCGTGTTCGAGCGTTGAGACACCGCCACCGACGGTGAAGGGGATCTCGAGCTCGACGGCCGCCCGCTCGACCAGCTCGACGATGGGGTCGTGGCCGAAGACGGTGGCCGTGATGTCGAGAAAGACGAGCTCGTCGGCGCCGTACTCTGAGTAGAGCGTGGCCATCTCGACCGGATCGCCTATATCGCGCAGCTCGACGAAGCGCACGCCCTTGACGACGCGCCCCTTGGTGACGTCGAGGCAGGGAATCAGGCGCTTCTTGACCATGCGATCACGTTCTTCAGTAGGCGCGCGCCGGCCTTACCGCTGCGCTCGGGGTGGAACTGGACACCCGCCAGCGCTCCGCGCTCGACCGCGGCGACGACCGGGCCACCGTGATCGACCTCGGCGCCGGGTAACTCCTCGATCGGCCGAGCGGTAAAGCTGTGCGCGAAGTAGACGTCCTCTCCGTCGAGCCCTTCCATGATTCGCGGCTTGCCGCGCACGCTGAGCGTGTTCCAGCCCATGTGTGGTACGCGCCGTGCTTGCAGGCGCACCACCGGTCCGCGGAAGAAGCCGAGCCCGATGCCGCCCTCCTCGCTCTGCTCGAACAGCATCTGCAGACCGACGCAGATCCCGAGCAACGGTCGGGCGCCTTCGACGCGCTCCCGCAGCGCCTGCGCAAGTCCCTCCCGCTCGAGTCCTTCCGCGCAGGCGGCCAGGTGCCCCACCCCGGCGATGACGGCCAGATCGGCCTCGCGAACCGCCTGAGGCTCCGGCGAGACGATCGCCTTGGCTCCCGCTCGCTCCAGAGCCGAGCAGACGCTGCGCAAGTTGCCCGCGCCGTAGTCGACCAGCACGATCTTCATGCCTCGCCCTTGGTCGATGGAATCGCCTGCGTGCCGGAGCTCGCGCAGGCGTCGGCCAGCGCCCGTCCGAGCGCCTTGAAGGCCGCCTCTGCAACGTGGTGATCGTCGCTTCCGGAAGCCTCGACATGAATCGTGAAGCGTCCCTGCATGGCGAAGCGTTCGAGCGCGTGCGCAAGCAGGCTGGTCGCCAGCGTGCCAACCCGGTCACTCGTGAACGCAAGCGACACCTCGGCGTGTGGCCGGCTGCCGAGATCGATCGCGGCTGTGGCGCGCGCCTCGTCCATCGGCACGGTCGCCGAGCCGTAGCGGCTCAGGCCGGCTCGAGTACCGAGCGCCTGGGCGAGTGCCTCGCCCAATGTCGCCAGCACATCCTCGACCGTGTGGTGCTCGTCGACCTCGAGATCGCCCCCGGCCAGCAGCTCGAGATCGATCCGGCCGTGGAAAGCGAACAGCGTGAGCAGGTGATCGAGAAAGCCGATGCCGGTGTCGATCCGTGCTCGGCCCTCGCCGTCGAGGGCGAGCGAGACGCGAACCGCCGTCTCGGCCGTGATCCGTACGACCAGTCCCGAGCGCCTCGTGCTTGGCTCGGCGACCACACCCAGCGCCTCGAGCAGGCGATCGTTCTCGGCCGGCAGGCGCACGGTGAAACGTAAACCGCTCGGATAGCGGCGCAAAACCAGACCCTTCGACTCCAGCTCGTCCGCGAGCGAGTCGGCGTTGTCGACCCGGAGGAAAAGGAAGTTCCCGCCCGAGGGGGGACAGTCGTAATCGGCGGCGAGAAGAGCTTCCCGGACGCGCTCGCGCTCCCGCACCGTCTCCGCGACATCCAGCTGCGGATCGCGCAGTGCCGCCGCGGCGATTCTGGCCGATGGTGCCGAGATCGGCGCGGGCTCGCTGCGCTTGCGCAGTTCCGGCGCCACCTCAGCCGAGCAGACGGCGTAGCCGACACGCAGCGCCGCGAAGCCAAACGCCTTGGAGAGAGTTCGCAGGATGACGCAATTCGGCGCGTCCTCTAGGAACGGCACCATCGTCTCGGCGCCGTACTCGACATAGGCCTCGTCGATCACGATGAGCGCCTCGGGGCGCCGCTTCGCCAGAGCGACGATCTGCTCGCAGGAGTAGACGTCCCCAACCGGGTTGTGCGGATTGCAGATCCAGATGACGGAGGCCTCGGGAACGTCCTCGAGCGAGCACCTCGCCACCTCGCCACCTTCTATCTGGCTTGCGATCGCGTAGAGCGAGTAAGTGGGCATATCGATCACGGCCGCCCGGCGCCCGGCGCCGAGATAGGTGCGCGCGACCAGGTGGATGAGCGAGTCCGAGCCGGCGCCGAGCACAATCTGCTCCGGGCTCACGCCGACGTAGCCGGCCGCGGCCGCGTGCAGCTCGCGGTAACCGCCGGGCGGGTACTCGTTCAGGCGCGCGAAACTCTCGCCGATCGGAATGCGCGGAACACCGGGAAGCGGCGGTACGTTGGCGTCGAAGCGGATCACGCAGGCCGGATCGAGACCGCGCTGTCGCGCGACGTCCTCCGCTGTCGCGGTCCACTTGTAGGCGGCGAAGCCATCGGGTAGGCGGCGGGGCTCAGGGCTCATTGCTCTTGCTCTCGCAGGCGAGCCTCGACGGCGGCTGCGTGCTCGGTCAAGCCCTCCACCTTCGCCAGCGTCGCGACGATCGGGGCCAGGCGCTCGATTCCCTGGCGATCGATACGCACGATCTCGAGCGGCTTGAGGAAGGCTTCGAGGCCGAGCCCGCCACAGGACTTCGCCAACCCACCGGTTGGGAGAATGTGGTTGGTCCCGACCGCGTAGTCACCGGCCACCGCCGGCGCATTGGGACCCAGGAAGACGGCGCCCGCGTGACGCACGCCCGTAAGCGCGGCCTCGGGATCGGCGACCATCAGCTCCAGGTGCTCGGGCGCATAGTCGTTTACGCGCTCGATCGCCTGCTCGAGCGAATCGACCAGCTCGATCTGGATTTGCTCGTTTGCGCCGACCAGCTCGCGCACCGCGGTGGCCAGCTCGGCGCTAGTCGTCACGAGCAGCGATTCGGAGCCGGGGCCATGCTCGGCTTGCGCTTTCAGATCGACGGCGCACAGCTTCGCGTCGGCGCGCTCGTCGGCGACGATCAAGACTTCACTCGGGCCCGCGGGCAGATCGATCCCGACCACGCTCGAGACGAGCAGCTTCGCTGCCGTCGTCCAGCTCTGGCCTGGGCCAACGATCTTGTCTACGCGCTCGACCGTCTCGGTTCCGTAGGCCAGCGCCGCGATCGCCTGCGCGCCGCCGATGCAGTAGATCTCGTCGAGCCCCAGTTCACGCGCGGTGGCGAGGATGGTTGGATCGGGCTTCGGCGTGGCGACCGCAATCCTGCGTACACCGGCGACCTGAGCCGGGACGGCGCCCATTACCAGCGAGCTCGGCAGCGGTGCCAGGCCACCCGGAACGTACACGCCGACCGAGTCGAGCGGCACGAAGCGGCGCTCGGCCTCGACACCTGGGTAGGTCGAGTAGCGGAATCCCTTCGGCCGCTGCTGCTCGTGAAACATACGCACGGCCCGGATGCTCTCCCGCAGAGCCGCGAGAGTCCGATCCTCTATCGCTGCCTGCTCGATTGCTTCGCGCGGTATGCGCAGCGACTCGGGCCGGGCTCCATCGAAGCGCTCGGCAAGCTCCAGCAACGCCTCGTCGCCACGCAGGCGCACGTCCTCGACGATCTCGAGCGCGCGCGGAAGTATCTCGGCCAGTCCCGCCGCCCTCACGGAACGACTCTTTCCAGGTGCATCACCAAAATCGAGGAAGCGCCGGCTGCTTTCAGCCGTGGCAGCAGATCCCAGATCTCGTCGACATCGACCGCCGCGTGCAAGGCGAGTTGTCCCTTCTCGGCCAGCTCGACTACCGACGGTGGGCCCATGCTCGGAAGTAGAGCTTCGAGCTCGGCCACGCGCTCGGCGGGAGCGTTCAACATCAGATAGCGGCGGCGCCGAGCGGCGACAACGCCGCGGAGCATCATCTCCAGGCGTTCGAGCATCTCGCCTTTCGCGCCCAGCTCACGCTTCTCGCCGATCAGAACCGCCTGCGACTCGAGCAGCGTCCCGATTCTGCGCAGGCCGTTGGCCGACGCGGTCGATCCGGTCGAGACGAGATCGATCACGGCGTCGGAGAGTCCCAGTCGCGGCGCCGCTTCGACAGAGCCCGAAAGCAGCACGAGTTCTGCTTTCACGCCAACCTGCTCGAGCGCGCTCTTCGTCGAGACGGGATAGGCAGTGGCAACGCGCAGACCGTCGAGATCTGCGATGCACCGAAGAGCCGACTCCTCGGGCACGGCAGCCTCGAGCGTGCAACGCCCGAAACCCAGTTCGAGCAAGGTCTCGACCTCGGAGCCGGTCTCGGCGATCAGGTTGGCCCCGGTGACACCGGCATTGACAACGCCATCCTGGACATACTCGGGAATGTCGTGCGGGCGAACGAGTAGCAGCTCGACCGGCGCGTTCGTGCAGGGAACGTGCAGAGCGCGCTCTCCGAGCTCAAAGGCGAGGCCGGCGGCTTCCAGGAGCTCGAGGGATGGCTGTGCAAGTCGTCCTTTCGAGGGGACAGCCACCACCAGGCGCCCATCAGCGCCCGCGATACGAAAACCAGTCTCTTTCACTACTTACCCGCCTTTCCAGGTTTCGACGTCTTGGCTTTCGTACGATCGAGAGCGAGACGGTAACCCCCGGCACCGTGATGGAGCCACTGCGAGACGCGAGTCACGGTTGTCGTCGATGCGTCGGCCTGATCGGCGACTGCCAAGTAGGGAAGTCCCTCCTCGAGCAGCCTGGCTATCAGCCAACGATGGGCGAGCGCCTCGAGCTCGGCCCGTGTGCAGAGGTCGCGCAGAAAGCACTTGACTTCGTCACCGCCCTTCAAGCTGATGATCGCTTCCGCCAGGGCGTCCAGCTCGCGGATATCCTCGCCTTCGGTGGGAAGAGGTGTTGGTGTCTCGTCCACTTCGGTTGCCATGTTACCATATTAACATGCCATTCATCGTTTATCCCGCATTGGACGTTCTCGAAGGCCGCTGCGTTCGCCTCGCCGAAGGACGGCGCGAGCGAGTGACCATCGAGGGCGGAAACCCCACGGTAGCCGCCCGACGCTTCGTTGCCGAGGGAGCCCGTTTTCTCCACCTCGTCGACCTCGACGGTGCCTTCTCGGGACAACCTTCCGTCGAGCTCGTGCGCCTGATCTCCGAGACTGCGGGCGACGTCCCGCTTCAGGTCGGCGGCGGTTATCGCTCGCTCGAGGCGATCGAGAAGGCTCTCGAGGCCGGAGCGGCGCGCGTGATGGTCGGAACGGCAGCCGCCTCGCCCGACTTCCTGGCACAGGCCGCAGCCCTCTTCGGAGAGCACCTCGTCGTGGCGATCGATGCACGCGACGGGAAGGTCGCCTTGCGTGGCTGGACAGAGCTCTCGGAGCTCGACGCAGTCGATCTGGCTCGCGCCTGCGCTGATGCGGGCGTACGCCGTTTACTCGTGACGAGCACGCGCCGAGACGGCTCGCTCGCCGGACCAGACCTGGAGTTCATCGACACACTGCTCGAGGCCACGCAGTTACCTCTCATCGCGGCCGGAGGCGTGGCCACGATCGACGATCTATGCGCGATCCGCGCCACCGGTTGCGAAGGCGCGGTCGCCGGTAGCGCGATCTGGGCAGGGTGCTTCACGCTCGCCGAGGCCGTACGCGCGCTCTCGGATCAGGCCGCTGGCGAGAACTCGTAGTTCTGGAGGTACGGTCGCCAGTTGGCAGGGACCTTAGCCGCAGCGAGCCGGATGAAGACCACCGGCGCCGGTGGTCGCGGTAGTACGCGAAGCGCCATCTCGGTCTCGTCGAGTAGTCGGTCTCCCTTGCGACGATTGCATGGGGCACAGGAAGCGACGACGTTCTCCCAGACCGATTTGCCCCCGCGGCTGCGCGGGACGATGTGGTCGAGTGTGAGCTTGCTCGTGCTCGATCCGCAGTAACCGCAGCGCCAGCCGTCGCGCGCGAACAGCACGGGACGAGAGATCTTCCGTTTTGCCGATCTCGGCACGTGCACGTAGGTGAACAGCCGGATGACGTGTGGGCGAGGGTAGGTGTCGCTGGCTGAGCGAAGTGGCTGCGCATCCTTCTCGATCAACTCCGCGCGACCCTTGAAGACCAACACGTACGCTCGCCGCACGGTGCACACGTTCAGAGGCGCGTAGCTGGAGTTGAGCACAAGAACCTGTCGCACCTTGGACGAAATGTAGCAGCGCCCCCTGCGCGCCCACGCCTCGCCGGCAAGCAGCGGTTACTTCATGCCTATAGGTCTGACCGAGAAAGACCTCAGCGCGCCATCGCTCGCCGGATAGCCTCTTCTTCTTCCGGCGAAAGCGTGATGGCGCAGTTGCCGCGATCGAGTTCCTTCACGTAGATGCGCGCATAGTCGCGGCCCTGGATCGCGCTCAACACGATGCCGCTACGAGCACTGTCGAGCATCGCTACGGTTGCCGACTGCTGCCCGCCTCTGTCGCCGTAGGCGTCGTAGCGGACTAGTGCCACGTTCGACAAGGCGCCGTCGAATCTCTTGTCGACGCGTGTGAGAGCCGAGGCGATCTCGTCAACCGTTTTGTGAAGATCGTCGATCCGGGCCTGCAACGAGACAGCGAAGTCGATCAGATCGGCCTTCCCGTCGGCTAGAACAGTCAGTTGACCGACTCGAAGCTTGCGCATCGTTAGCAAGGCGAGGAGGGCGAAGATCAGCGCTGCCGAGGCGAGCGCCGCTGCCGCGATGCCGAGAATAGCCGTGTTGCTCATTGCCGGCCTTAGTCCCGCGCTTCGTTGCCAATCATCGCTCGCGCCTCTTCAAGTACTGCTTCGGTGCTTTCGGTCGAAAAAAGCAAGTGAAGCTGAAAGGCAGAGAGTGCTCATATACGGTACTAGAGGCTGAAAATGACCTCGTAGACGGCCTTGTTGTTGGCCTTATACGTCTCGCCGGTGACCGGGGCCACGTCGATCGTCATCGTGATCTTGCTTACCGGATCAGAGAGATTCCATGGGGGCCCGAAAACCACATTTGTCCGCGCGCCAGGGTAGATCTGCCTGATCGTAACGACCTTTGTGATTGGGTCTGGATTCTGTTTGATGCTAAGCGTGACCTTGATGTTCTCCTCGAGGTAGTCGCCGCCGTTCCTGACCCCAACCACGAAGCGGAGATTGCTGTCCATCTTGATCTGGTTTGTCAGGGCGCCGCTGAGCGTCTGATTGGCAGGCTTGACCTTGACATAATCGATGTTGGTGCCGTGCAGCATCGTTCCGCTCGGGTTTGAGGTCTGTGTTCCGTGGAAGCTCTGCCAAACGTCTCCCATCGTGTTGTAGCTCGCGCGCGCGGTATCGGCCACGAAGACCGAGACCGGTGGTGAAACGCCCGTTATTCCCTGGCGGTTCAGTATGTCTCGCGCCGCCGCGACGAACATGTCCTGCCAGATGACATCGCTTGCCACACCCCGCTGCATCTTCTTCGAAAGGGCCAAGCCGGCCTTGTTCGACTCGCCGCTTCCGTGCTTGGGGAACGTCTCCTTAAACACAGCGAGCAATCCGGTAAGCGCACTGCGCCGCAGCTGCAACGCCTCGACCATCTGATCGTGCTGCTGCCGTAAGGGCCCAGGCGGCGTCAGCTTCGACGCCTGCTGAATGTCGATCGCTTGCCGGCTGATCAACCCCTTCAGAGTGGTCTCGATCAGCGTCTCTTTTAGGTCCTGCCTGTCCAGCAGATTGCTCAGCTTCTGGCCGACCGTCGCCGAGTCTTTCGCGATCTTGCCGACGTTGACCATATAACTCTTGTAAGCGGCGCTCTTGCTCGGCGACTGGCAGCTTCTCACCGCGAGGATAAGGATGAGGATCATCGCGATCGCGAAAGCGATCAGCGAGACGAGCCGCGCGACCGGGGTTGTTGTGTGCGGATGACCAGTAGGCCGTTTGGGCGGAGGTGAGCCGCCGCCAGGTCGCGGGCCGCTCGGGCGTCGAACGAGACGCTTCTTAGGCGGCTCGGGCGCCGAATCCCCGAAAAAATCAAAGTCGATGTCGTCGTGCTCGCTCATATACCAGGCGAGACGCTCACTGTACAAGGTTTCGCTCCAGCACGAGGTTGGCTATCGCAGGAGTTTCTCCTGTAACGGCTAAGGACGAAAGCTAATGAGCGATGCAACTGCAGCGACCACCGGCGAGCTCGTTCTTGGCCGCTACCGGCCTTTGAGCCCAATTGGTAGCGGTGGATCCGGCTCGGTCTGGCTTGCGCGCGACGAGAGGACCGGTCGCGAGCTGGCGCTCAAGATCGTCACCCGCGAGGGTAAAGCCGGGTCGCGGGCGAAGCGAGAAGCAGAGGCGGCGGCGCGACTCCGGCATCGGCGTTGCCTGCGCCCGCTCGACTTCGGTTCCGACGACCAACACGTCTACATCGCCTACGAGCACGTTGCCGGAAAGACTCTGCGCCAAGCGCTTCGTGACGGCGAGATCGACGACCGATGCGCAATCGAGATCTGCGCACAGGTTCTCGAAGCGCTCGAGCACGCACACTCGCATGGAATCGTTCACCGCGATGTCAAGCCGGCAAACATCCTGCTCGCCAGTGAGACGGAGATCGATGTTCGGCTGGTCGACTTCGGCCTGGCGCAGTTTGCCGAGGCCGAGACACTCACCGAGCTCGGAGACATACCGGGAACGCTCGCCTATATCTCGCCCGAGCGCCTATCCGGCGAGACCGCGACCGGTGCAACAGATATCTGGTCGGTCGGCGTTGCACTCTGGGAAGCGCTTGTGGGTTGGCATCCGTTTTGGGCAGGGTCGATGCTCGAGACCGCGCGCCGAATCGAGGGCGGGGCGCCTTCGCTCGAGGCGATGCGACCGGACTTGCCGCGCTCTCTCCTGGCGGCGGTTGAGGGCTCTCTCGCTCACGATCCGCGCGATCGCCCCGCTGCCGGAGAGCTTGCTCGTGCACTTCGCCGTTCGCTCACACGGGACGAGGAGAGGAGTCACGCTCGGAAGCAGCCGCTGGTAGGCGGCCTTCGCCGTCCCAACCCGGCCCGTCTCGGTCACGCGCTGGCAAGCGCCGTCTTCGTCGCCTGGGGCGCGAGTCTGTTCCCCTTCTATCCGGCTCACACCCTGATTCCGCTCGCGCTCATAGCCGGCTTCGCTTCTCTGGCAAATCCGGTTCGCGGTAGCGCCTTCGCCTTTTCTCTGCTCCTGCTGCCGCTTGGAAACTATTCACTCGGGCTCGCTCTCGCCTTCGCGCTTGCCGCAACCTGCTGGCTGATACTCACCCGGCGGGAGCCCCTAACCGCGCAGCTACCGCTCTTGGGTCCTCTCGCTGTAGCGCTTGGCGCTCTCTTCCTACTTCCGCTGGTGCTTCTGCCCATCCGCGGGACAGGCCGGCGCGCGCTGGTCGCATTTACGGCCTTCTCGCTCGCTTTGATCGTCGCCGGCCTGAGCGGCGATCCGTTTCCGCTCACGAACGGGAAAGCGCCCCGAGGTCTCGGGATCGAAGGCAGTACGAACCTCTTCAGTGTGACCGGGGCACTCACGCGGGCACTCCTCGATAGACCGACGCTGCTCGCGGAAGGGCTTTTGCTAGGGATCGCCGCCGCTTTGCTCCCTCTGGCGCAGCGGCGAGGGCGCTGGGGAAGCGCCGTGTTTGCGGCAAGCATGATCACGCTTGCACTCCTGCCTTTTCCGAGCGTCGCGGCGACTCCGGTGATTACGGGCGCTTGGCTCACGGCGCTGGCGCTCGTGGTGCTCCCGGCACCGGTAAGCTCCGCGCGTCCGATCGTCGCGGTACCAGCCGAGACACCGGCACTCGAGACACGACGAATCGCCGTTTAGCAAGAGGAGGAGCCGACTCGAGCTCAACGGTTACGCTTAGGGGCGGAAAGTAGCAGCCGATGGCCGTATTACGTAGCATCGAAAAACGGATCGAGGCGCTTTTCGAAGGAGTCTTCGGAAGAGCCTTCCGCGCCCATGTCCAGCCGGTCGAGCTGGCACGCAAGCTCGCCAAAGAAATGGACGAGCACCGTACGGTTTCGGTCACCCGCGTCTACGTGCCGAACGAGTACACCGTCTATCTCGCCCCGCAGGATCGCGACCAGTTCTCGAGCTACGAAGAGGCGCTCTGCAAAGAGCTCCAGGAGTATCTGAGCGAGCATGCCCAGCGTGAGCACTACGTCTTGACCGCAGCGCCACGCGTTGTTATCGAGACTGCCGAAGATCTCGAGATCGGCGTTTTTGGCATCGCTACGAAAATGGCCCGGGCCGCTCGTAACGTGCCCGTTGAGCAGCCTCTTCCCCTACCGCCTCCTTCCTCTTACGAGACGCAGGCCTTCACTCCGAATGTCCCTCTCGAGACACGTGCCCCTACCTACGCGCTCGCGTTCGAGGGCCGAAGCATTCCGCTTCGAGACAAGACGGTCGTCCTCGGGCGCTCGCGCGAGTGTGACATTCGCCTTACCGATCCGAACACTTCTCGCCGTCACGCAGAAGTGCGACCCGAAGGCGACGACTCATACGTGCTGGCCGATCTCGGCTCTACGAACGGAACCGAGCTGAATGGCAAGCGCGTCAGTCACACCCGTCTTTCCGACGGAGACACGATCACGATTGGCCAGGCAGAGCTGACCTTCGTTCGAGAATGAAGATGGCGGCGGCTTCAACTTCGGTCGACGGCGTTCTACTGGCGCTCAAGATCGCGTTTCTGTTCTTGCTCTACCTGTTCATCTGGCGTGTCGTACGCGCTGCCAGCCGCGAGATGCGTGCGCCCCAGGACAGCGTCGAGCTCGCTCCACTGGCCGAGCGCCACGAGAAGCGTGCGCCACGAGCGGGTGCGCTCGTCGTCGCCGCGAGCCCCTATCTCGATGAAGGCGAGCGACTCGAGCTCTCGCACGAGCCTCTGACCATCGGGCGCGGACCGCTCAACGATCTCCAGCTCGACCGGGACGACTTCGCCTCGGGGCGGCACGCGCTCGTCGATCCGCGTCGCGACGGTGTTTGGGTTGAGGATCTCGGCTCGACCAACGGTACGTTCGTCAACGGCGTACGCTTGACGTCTAGCCGGCGTCTGGCACCAGGGGACGTCTTGCGTGTCGGCGAAACGGATTTCCGTTACGAGCGATGAGCGTGCTCGCTTCAAGCGCCTGCACCGATACCGGCCGTAGAAGGCGTAGAAACGAGGACGCCTTCGTTTGCGAGCAGCCGCTTTTCGCCGTCGCCGATGGAATGGGAGGGGCGCAGGCCGGGGAAGTTGCCTCTCGACTCGCGGCCGAGTCGCTCCGCGAGCGCGAGCACGGTGAGCTGTCTGCGCTCGAGCAGACCGTCGAGCTCATCCGCGAAGCAAACCGGCGTGTCTATGCCTACTCGACCGAGAACGCGTCGGCACGTGGCATGGGTACAACGATGACCGTCGCGCTGGTCGACGGGGGTAGGGTGACGATCGGGCATGTTGGCGACTCGCGTGCCTACCTTCTTCGCGACGAGCAGCTCACACAGCTAACTCAAGATCACTCGCTGGTGGCCGAGCTCGTTCGTAGCGGGCGCCTCTCGCCAGAGGATGCCGAGAGTCATCCGCGGCGTTCTGTCATCACGCGCGCGCTTGGCACCGACTCCGAGGTCGAGGTCGATGTCTTCTCGCTTCAAGTGCAAGACCGCGATCTCTACCTGCTCTGCTCCGACGGTTTGACCACGATGGTCGCCGACACCGAGATCGAGCGCATCCTCGCTTCCGCACGGGCCGATCTCGACGACACGGCGAAGAAGCTGATCGCGGCGGCCAATCACGCAGGCGGCGAAGACAACATCACCGTTGTCCTGTTCGAGCTGGGAGACAGCGAGCCCGAGCCCGCGGAAGAGTCAGAGAACGCAAAGACGCTGACCGAGATCGATGCGGTGCCTGTCCTCAAGCTCGAGCCGAAGCGAGATTCGCGAACGCCCCGTTCTCGGCGAGTGATGCTGCTCACACCGGCGCTCGTGTTTTTTCTCGCGCTCGTGGGTCTCGGTGTCTATACCGTCGCGACCGCCCATTTCCTCGGCGCCAAGCCCGACGGGCATGTCGCTGTCTATCAGGGCTTGCCCTACGAGCTTCCCGGCGGCATCCATCTCTACCGGCCGGTCCACGCCAGCTCCCACTTGTACGCCGCACAACTCACCGCTAACGAACGACGGCGATTCTTCAATCACGATCTCCAGAGCTACGGTGATGCGACTCGTGAGCTGAGCAAGCTGGAGGGGGACGTTTACCCGTGAGTGCCCGCACGCGGGAGCTCACGATCCTCATCCTGGTCGGCCTAATTACGGTGACGGGCTTCGCCAGCGTCTATATCGCGCGCCAGAACGAGCTCTCTCCCGGGTCGCTTTCCTACGCCGGCATTTTCTTCGTGCTTTACCTGGCCGCTCACTTAGTCGCCCGCTTCACAGTTCCCGATGCCGATCCGTATCTCTTGCCGATAGCGGCGCTCTTGACCGCTCTCGGATTGACCGAGATCTACCGCCTCAATCCCACGGACGCCCTGCGCCAGGGACTTTGGGTCGTGATCGGGGTCGCCGCCTTTGCGACGACCTTGATCACGCTTCGTCACGACTATCGCCGGCTGGAGTCGTACAAGTATCTGTTCGGACTGTCGGCGCTCGTTCTGCTCTTCCTGCCGGCCCTGCCCAAGATCGGTCAAACGGTTAACGGTGCTCGCCTCTGGGTGCGCTTCGGGCCACTTCAATTCCAACCCGGCGAGCTCGGCAAGGTCGCGATGATCGTTTTCCTCGCCGCCTATCTGCACTCCAAGCAGGAAGTGCTCGCGCAGGGCCGTCCCAAGGATTTCGGGCCGCTGCTCGCCATTTGGGGCTGTGCCATGCTCGTCCTCGTTGCTACTCACGACCTCGGTAGCGCACTTCTCTTCTTCGGGATCTTCCTGGCGATCCTCTACCTGGCCACCAACAGACTGCTCTACGTGAGCGTCGGGACGGGGCTTTTTTTGATCGGCGCCGCCGGCGTCTACGAGACGACCGCGCACGTGCGTAGCCGTGTGATCATCTGGCTTCATCCCTGGACGATTCAAAAGCTCCCCTGTCACACCCCCCACGGCGTCGAGCTGATGACGCGCCAACAGTGCGGGAGCTACCAGCTCGTCAAGTCGCTCTACTCCGTCGCCCAGGGCGGTTTCTTCGGCACCGGCCTGGGTAAGGGCACGTTCACCCTTCCCGGCGGGGGTAACCTGATCCCCGACCTGAATACCGATTTCATCTTCTCGGCGCTGGCTCAAGAGCTGGGTCTGGTGGGAATCGCGGCGCTCTTGCTGGTGCTCATGCTCTTCGTGGTACGCGGATTCCACATCGCCCTCTTGGCCACTGACGGCTTCTCGAAGCTAGTTTGTGCCGGGTTGACGTTCGGGTTCGCTCTCCAGACCTTCATCATCATCGGCGGCATCCTCCGCTTGATCCCGCTGACCGGCATTACGCTTCCTTTCATCAGCTACGGAGGCTCGAGCGTGGTTGCCAACTTCATCCTGCTGGCCGGCCTCTTGCTCGTGTCGCAGAGAGCGAACGAGACGCCGTGAACGCTCGCGTCCGACTCGTTGCCCTGGCTTCGCTAGCCATGCTCGCGGCGCTGATCGTGGCCTCCACCTACTGGCAGGCCTGGGCGGCGCCAGATCTCGCCAACAAGAGCGACAACGCGATTCGGCAGGTCTCCGAGTTCACAATCGATCGGGGGCGGATATTCGCCGCCAACGGCACCGTCCTGGCGCGGAATCACATAGTTCGCACCAACGGCCGAACCTACTACTACCGTCGCTACCCGCTCGGCGCGCTGACCGCGGCGGCGGTCGGTTACGCGACCCAAAGCCGTTCTCGCGTCGGGCTCGAGCTCTCGGCGAACGACTACCTGACCGGCGCCGACCAGAGCCTCGCCGGCGCGATCCGGCAGATCGGCGACCGCCTGCTCGGCAGCACGATCCACGGAAGCGACGTTCACCTGTCACTCGATCTCAACGCCCAGCGTGTCGCGATGAACGCGCTCGGAGCGAACTGTGGCGCCGCCGTGGCCCTTGATCCGTCGACCGGGAAGGTTCTCGTACTCGCTTCTAAGCCGAGCTACAACCCCAACGACGTCGAAGGCCACTATGACCGCATCAGTGGCATCAAGTCGCCGTCCTGCAAGCCGGCATCGCCGCTAATCGACCGCGCGACACAGGGCCTCTATCCGCCGGGCTCGGCCTTCAAGGTCGTTACCGCCGCCGCCGCTCTGGATACGGGCCGCTTTACTCCCTCCTCGAGCTTCTACGACCCCGGCTACTGCATCGAGTACGAAAAGCCCGTCTACAACTTCGAGCACGGCGGCGAGAAGTTCTACAACTTGTCTCTGGCCACCGCCTTCGAGAACTCGGTCAACTCCGTCTTCTGCAACATCGGGATGAAGCTCCGGATGCACACCCTGATGAACTACGCCCGCCGCTTCGGCTTCGACAGCAAGCCCCCTATCGACCTGCCAAGCGACGCCGTCCGGGCCAGCGGCTTGTACAAGGGTAAGCGGCTGCTCAGCCCGAGCGAGGACGGCCAAGGCGACCCTGGACGCACCGCCTTCGGCCAGTCCTACCTCCTCGCTACGCCGCTGCAGATGGCGATGGTCGCCGCCACGGTCGCCAACAACGGCAAAGAGATGCAGCCGCAGCTCGTCGATTTCGTCCGCCGCAGCAACGGTGAGGTCGCGCGGATCAAGCCCCAGCCGCTCGGGCAGGCGATCAAGCCCGAGACGGCGATGGAGCTAACCCAGATGATGGAGTCGGTCGTGGCCAGCGGTACCGGAACGGCGGCACGGATCTCCGGCGTGAGGGTCGCTGGCAAGACCGGCACCGCCGAAAACGGAACCGGCCAACCCAACACGACCTGGTTCATAGCCTTCGCGCCCGCCGACGCGCCGCGCGTCGCGGTGGCGGTCGTGCTCCAGAATCAAACCGGCACCGGCGGGACAACCGCGGCACCGATTGCGCGCCAGATCATGCAGGCGATCCTGTCTACGACGCCGAACTCCAACTTCTAACCTAACCTTTACTGGCAATGACACCTCCTGACCCACTCATCGGCGCGCTTTTCGACGGGCGCTACATGATCATCAAGAAGCTCGGCACCGGGGGTATGGCGACCGTCTACCTGGCCGAGGATCAAGAGCTGGGACGGCGTATCGCGATCAAGATTCTGAACGCCAAGCACGCCTCGGACAAGCAGTTCGTCGAGCGCTTCCGCCGCGAAGCCTCCAGCGCCGCCGGTCTTTCGCACCCCAACATCGTGCAGATCTACGACCGCGGCAACGCCGAGGGCACCTACTACATCGCCATGGAGGTGATCGAAGGCCTCACGCTCAAGGAGCTGATCATCGAGCGCGGGCCGTCGCCGATTCCGGTCGCCGTCAACTACGCCCGCCAGATTCTGGCCGCACTTCGCTTCGCGCACCGAAACGGCGTCGTCCACCGCGACATCAAGCCGCACAACGTGCTCGTTGATGAAGAAGGACGGGTGAAGGTCACCGACTTCGGCATCGCTCGCGCCGGCGCCAGCGAGATGACCGAGGTCGGCTCGATCATCGGCACCGCTCAGTACCTGTCGCCCGAGCAGGCCCGCGGCGCCCCGGTCGATGACCGCTCCGATCTCTACTCGGTCGGAGTCCTCCTCTACGAGCTGCTCACCGGCGTCGCGCCCTACAACGGCGACACTCCGGTCGAGATTGCCATGAAACACCTCTCGGCCGTGCCCGAGCCGCCGTCGGTGAAGCGGCCCGAGGTTCCGCCCGAGCTCGATTCGGTAGTGCTGCGCGCCCTGGCCAAGAACCCCGAGGATCGCTATCAGAGCGCCGAGGAGATGGACGCCGATCTCAGCGCGATCTCGAAGGGCATGGGAATCAGCGGAACGACGACCGAGGCCGCCACGACGGTGCTTGCGGGAGCCGGTCTCTCGGCACCGACGATGATCTCCAAGGCGCCCACGCGGTTAACACCTCCGACGAGATCAGGTGCCCCCGTTCCTCCGCCGGCGCCACCCGGCTACTACGACTTGCAGAATGCCACTATCCGGCGCCCGATCTGGCCGTGGTTGCTCACGTTCGCTCTGATCGCAGCCGTGGGCATCGCTTTTTGGATCGTCTACCGGCAGCTCTCCAATTCCTCGCCGGTGCAAGTCCCATCCGTGACTGGGCTCACCGAGAACCTCGCGCGGAACAAGATCATCGACAAAGGTCTCGTACCGAAATCGATCCCTACACCATCCGGCAGCTCCCCCGTGGGAGATGTGATCAGACAGCGTCCGCTCGAAGGCGAGCATGCCTCACCGAACAGCACGGTTCGCATCTGGGTCTCCAGCGGACCCAACAGTATTCGCGTCCAATCGGTCATCGGCGCAAACCAATACACGGCAATACGCGACCTACAGGCCGCTGGTTTTATAGTGAATCCACACCAGTCCTACAACAACGACTATGCGAACGGAGTCGTCTTCAAGCAAGATCCGCCCGGAAGCGGCAAGGCGCCCAGGCGCTCGACGGTGACGATCTGGGTCTCGAAAGGGCCCGCTCCGATCGCCGTCCCCGATGTCATCGGCGCTCTCTACAACACCGCTTACCACCAACTCAAAGACTTAGGGTTCAAGGTCACCGAGCAGCCGGATACCGTGTCGGGCCAGCCCAAGGGCACCATAACTGCCCAGGATCCTTCCGCAAGCCCGCCTCTCCGGGCGCCGGGCACCCTGATCACACTCACCGTCTCTACGGGGCCGCAACTCGTCACCGTCCCCGATGTCACCTCCTTCTACATCGATTCGGCTGAGGCGACGCTTACACACGAGGGATTCAAGTACGAAGTCATCTATCAGGACACGTCCGACTCCACCCAGGACGGGTATGTGCTTCAACAGAATCCGGCAGGGAACGCGCAGGCCGCTCCAGGCTCGACCGTGAAGATCTATGTCGGCAACTACACAGGGCCGTGAGCCGTCTTCGGATCGCAGTGCTGATGGGCGGCCGCTCGAGCGAGCACGACATCTCGCTCGCCTCCGCCGGCTCGGTGATCGAAGTCCTGCGCGACCGCTACGACACGGTCTCGGTTGAGATCGACCGCGAGGGCCACTGGGCGCTCCCGGCCGCCGTTCCGCCCGCGCTAGAAGCGGCGGAGCACGCCAGCCGCTCGGTGGAGACGCTGCCGGTTCTGGCCGATTCTTCCGTGGCGGCCGCCCTGGCCGGCGCCGACGTTGTCTTCCCGGTGCTACACGGACCCTTCGGCGAGGACGGCACCGTCCAGGGCCTGCTCGAGCTGGCAGGGGTTCCGTACGTCGGCCCGGGCGTTCTGGCCTCGGCGCTGTGCATGGACAAGGACGTTTTCAAGGCTGTGCTGCGCGACCGCGGCGTTCCGGTCACCTCCAGCGTCACGCTGCGCCACGGTGACCCGGTGGAGCATCCCTTCCCCTACCCGGTGTTCGTCAAGCCGGCGCGGCTCGGTTCCTCGGTTGGCATCAGTAAGGTTCACGACGAGGCCGAGCTCGGCCCGGCTCTGGAGCTCGCCTTTCGCCACGACGAGAAGCTGCTGATCGAAGAGTTCGTGGACGGGCTCGAGGTCGAGTGCGGCGTGCTAGGCAACCGCGAGCCGATCGCCTCGCTACCGGGCCAGATCGTGACTCACGCCGAGTGGTATGACTTCTCAGCCAAGTACGAGGAGGGCGGCATGGAGCTGATCGTACCGCCGCCGATTTCCGACGAGTCGGTCGAGCGGGTTCAGTGCCTGGCGGTGGAAGCTTTCGTCGCCGGCGAGTGCGAGGGCATGGCCCGCGTCGACTTCTTAGTACGCGGCGACGAGGTGCTCGTAAACGAGCTGAATACGATCCCGGGCTTCACCTCGACGAGCGTCTACGCGAAGCTGTTCGCGGCCTCTGGGATCTCGTATCCGGAGCTACTCGATCGTCTGATCGAGCTCGCGCTCGAGCGCCACGAGCGCCAGCGGCGATACGCCTACTAGAACCTCTACCGGAATGGCGACCCGCCGCCGAGCACGGCCAGACGGCGGAGTGCTTTGTTTCTCTAGAGGCTCTTAGCCGGCGAGAGCGGCGCCGAGCGCCTCTTCCCACACGTCGAGCGCTTCCGCCAGCTCGTCGTCTGTGATCACCAGCGGCGTCAACACGCGCACGCAGTTCCCGTACAGCCCCGCCTTGAGCAGAAGTAGGCCGCGCTGCAGTGCCTCCTCGATCACCCGGCTCGCGAGCTCGGGCGCCGGCTCCTTGCTCTTCCTGTCCCGGACAAACTCGATCGCCAGCATCGCGCCGCGGCCTCGTACGTCTCCGATCTGCTCGAAGCAATCCCGCCAGGCATTCATCCGCGCTTCTATCGTTTCGCCAAGCACTTTTGCCCGTTCGATCAGATTCTCGCTCTCGATCACGTCGAGAACGGCGTTCGCTGCGGCCAGTGCCAGCGGGTTTCCGCTATAGGTGCCTCCGATGGAACCTTCGTGCGGCGCATCCATGATCTCCGCTTTGCCCAGCACTCCCGAAAGCGGGAGCCCGGACGCCAGCGATTTCGCCACGACGATCAGATCGGGCTCGATGCCATAGTGCTCGATTGCGAACATGGCGCCGGTACGACCGAAGCCAGTCTGCACCTCGTCGGCTACGAACACGATCCCGTGCTCGTCACAGATCCGCCGCAGCCCGCGCAGAAACTCAGGCGGCGCCGGAATGAAGCCGCCCTCGCCCTGGATCGGCTCAACCACGATCGCCGCGATCTCCTCGGGTGCTACCTGCGTCACGAGCGCCCGCTCGAGAGCGGCCAGGGCCTCGGCGCTGGAGGGCCCACGGTAGTCCTGGGCGAAGGGAAGGTGATAAACGGCGGGTGCGAACGGTCCCAAACCGGCTTTGTAGGGATTGGCCTTCGAGGTCATCGTCAAGGCCAGAAGCGTGCGCCCGTGAAAACCACCTTCGAAGGCGATAACGGCAGGGCGCTTGGTCGCCAGGCGCGCGATTTTGACCGCGTTCTCGACCGCCTCCGCGCCGGAGTTGAAGAAGGCCGCTCTCGCCGGACCGGCGAACGGGGCGACCGCGATCAGCCGCTCGGCGACGGTCACATAGATCTCGTAGGGGACGACGGCGAAATCGGTGTGTAGAAAGCGGCTCGCCTGTTCTTGAACCGCTTTCACCACGTGCGGATGGGCGTGCCCGACAACAAGACAGCCGATTCCTCCGGTGAGGTCGAGGAGTCGATTTCCGTCCACGTCTGTTACGACTGTGCCTCGCGCCGAGTCGACGACGACGGGGGCCTGAACGCTCATCGGCGCGGCGACTGCGCTCTCCTTTCGGGCCATGATCTCGCGCGAGCGAGGACCCGGGATATCGGTGACGAGCTGGATCGCAAACGAGGGCATCTCTGTCTGGACGATACCGGAGCGCCGGCGAAGCTCGCCTGACCTATCTCATTTCGGCTGAAGGGCGCCTGGGGTGTATTCGCCACGCGCGTTCCAGAGCAGGAACCCACGTGCCCCACTGTCGCGAACAGCCAGGATCTCGTCCTGGATATCGGCGAGCGTGAAGGAGCGTCCCAGCGAGAAGTCCTGGATCCAAGGAACAAGCTCGGCGTGGCTGCCGCGCATGGCTGTTTTGAAGTCGCTCAACGCGTAGCCGACAGTTGTTCCCGGAACGGCTTGCGGATCGGTCAGCCCGTACTGCCCTGAGCCGAAGGCCGAGGGATAGGCCATCGGTGAGATCGCGTCGACGACGCGCGCTATCTGCTTCGGCGACTGCCCGACACCAAGCTCATTGGTCGCCGCCAGCCCGAAAACGTCGGCCGAGACGCGTACGCCGAGTGGCTTGAGTTGATTGGACGCGTATCTGAGAAAGTGAGCGATCGTCGTCGACTCCGACTCGTTCGTCTTACCCGGCCAGACGGCGCTCTCTATCGGACCGTCCGATGGAAATCGCACATAGTCGAACTGAATCTCGTCGAAGCCGGCCTTGGCGGCGACCTTGGCAATCGAGACGTTGTACTCCCAGACTTTCTTGTTGTACTCGTTCGACCAGCCGAGACCGCGGTAGTTGAGCCAGTTCGAGCCGTCGGAGCGCTGGATGGCCAGGTCGGGCCTGCGCGCCGAGAGCACGGGATCCTCGAAGACCGCGATGCGGCCGATCAGGTAGATGCCGTCGGCATGGAGTGTCTTAGCCACACTCGCCGGGTTATAGTAGTTACCCGCCGCTCCGATCTCGCTGGCCAGAGGCGCTTCGGACGAAGAGAAGGCGACGGTGCCGTTTTCGTCCTTGACATCGAGAACGATCGTGTTCAGGCCCTCGCTTTTCAGGCTGGCGTACTCGGCGAGCTTGCCCTTCAACGAGGCGAGCGGCGCCGTGACGTGAATACCGCGGATTTCCTTCGGAAGGAGGGGATTCTGCCGATCCGTTGCCCTAGTCTCGGTCGTGCCGCGCGTCGCTGCCTGGTCGACAGATGGGCCCGCACCGAGCCCCATAACCCAGACGGCAAGACCGCCCACGATCGCCGAAGTCACGAGTGTGAGGAGAAAAGCGGTACGGCGCAGCTTACGCCGCCGCCGCGCATTTGCACGTCGCTTGTGAAAGCGAGCATTTGGATCAACGGGCTCGAGTACCACGCAGATCGCACACTATCGGACCCGTTGGACCTATAAGCACCGCTGCAAACGGGACAAACGCAGTTTGCACGAAAATCATGACCGCTCATGTCTGCGCCGGGCGACAGCAACGGCCCGCGGGCGTAGGATCTAGACTGCCGCTGGCGCAACTTCAGCACGTGATTCTCGTAACCGGAGCCACTGGTTTCATCGGACGGCATCTCGTAGCCGCGCTTCGCTCCCACGACCGACCGACTCGCTGTCTCGTACGCTCCGAGGAGCGCGCTCGCTCGCTCGAGCAGCTTGGCTGCACGCTAGCTCGCGGCGATATCGGCGACCCGAAAAGCCTGCGTGCGGCCTGCGCAGGCGCGAATGTCGTTGTCCATCTGGTCGCCATCATTCGCGGCAAGCCGGGCGACTATGAGCACGTCATGAGCGAGGGGACTAGGTCCTTGATCGAGGCCGCCGCCGATGCGCGCGTTCGCCGATTCATCCTCGTGAGCGCGCTAGGCGTATCCGAGAGCACGCGCGAACTCACGCCCTACTACCGAGCGAAGTGGTATGAGGAGAAGGCACTGAAGGCCTCCGGCCTCGAGCATGTGATCTTTCGCCCGAGCTTCGTCTTCGGACGCGACGGCGGCGTTCTCCCCATCTTCCTGCGGCTTGTTCGCTACTCGCCGCTCACACCGGTGCTCGGCCCGGGCACTCAGCGCCTCCAGCCCATCGCCGTCGGCGACGTCGCCTCTCACCTGGCCCGCGCCGTCGATCTCGAGGCCGCTCGTAACCATACTTTCGACCTCGCCGGTCCCGACCGCGTGAGCTGGAACGAGCTCTACGAGTTGATGGCTCGACTGCTCGGAAAACGCCGCCGGCGCGTTCACATCCCCTTCCGGCTCGCTCGCGTCCAGGCTGCGCTCTTTGAACGCCTACCGGGATTTCCTTTCACCCGCGACCAGTTGAAGATGCTCGCCGCCGGCGACAACGTGGGCGACCTCGAGACCACCTCTCAGGTCTTCGGGCTTTCGCTCATGCCGCTGGAGGAGCAGGTACGGCAAGCCGTCTCGGGTGGCTGAACTTCGTCGTAGGGGCGCGTGGCGCGAGACGGCACCACGTTCCTCTGCCTTTCCCGAGCCACCTACCGTGTAGTTTCGAGCTCTAAGAGATCTGTCCGCTACAGAAGAGAGTGTGCCGGTCTCGAACGGTCGTCGAGCGCGGTCAGGCGAGACTTCGTCTTCGCGACTCCGTCGGCGGGAGCGCCGGCGGATCCCAGCCGCAATCGGCCGGATTAATCGTCGTCCCGGGCGGGAC
>PMXT01000086.1 GCA_003170995.1 Actinomycetota bacterium
AACGCCCACGGCGTCGATCTGAACCGAAACTTCCCTTGGCGCTGGCGGCACCTAAAGGGGGTTTTCTACTCCGGTCGCCATAGCCTGTCGGAGCCGGAATCCCGAGCCGCATACCGCCTGATCCGCAAGGTGCAGCCGCTCGTTTCGATCTGGTTCCACCAACCGTTAGGAGTGGTCGGCATCTCGAAGAGTCCTCCGTCCGCGCTCGAGAGCAGATTCGCTNNCCTCAGCGGATTGCCGCTCCAACTGCTGCCGTTCTATCCGGGCAGCGCCGCCTCCTGGGAGAATCAAACCATCCGCGGCAGCAGAGCGTTCGTCGTCGAGCTCCCCGCTGGAAAGATCAGCGCGAGCGAAATCGATCGCTACACGCGAGCGGTAATGGGCGTAAGCAGTGGGTGATTAGGTCTCTTTGCCGACGTTTATATGGCCGAGCTCCCTCGACCGTCGTACCGCCGATTTGGTACAGAACCGGTAGCGAATGCGGTCGTTTCTCCCCTTCTCGGGAAGGTAATTTCTAACGACCCCGCGGACGAGTTTTTCTGAGCGCCAAGCGAAANNGCACTCCATCGCCTGGCCGCGCTTGGCGCTCGGTGGCGGGCGGCGAAACGTTGGGCCCTAGACAGAGCGACGCGAACAGCGAAACAAGGCGGCGCTCAATACTCCTGCTCTGTGGGACGTACGAGCACCTCGTTCACGGCGACGTGCCGCGGGCGAGTGACGACGTACGCGATCACATCGGCGATGTCCTTCGACTCGAGCCGCTCGACCCCGCTAAAACGCTGCTGCGACCATTCGCGCAGCTCCTCGCGGATGTGATCAGCCAGCTCGGTCTTGACGAAACCCGGCTCCACCAGTGAGACGCGCACGTGCCTTTTCGCCAGCTCCATTCGCAGCGACTCGCTGAAGGCGCCAACCCCGAACTTGGTCAGGTTGTAGACACCCGAGCCGGCGTTCGCCTTGCGCCCGGCGACCGAACTGATAGTGACCAGGTCGGCAACCCGGCGCGGCTTCCTCTCCGCCGCCGCGAGCAGATGGGGAAGCGCGGCCTGCGCGCAGTAGAGAACGCCCTTCACGTTGAGATCAACCATGCGCTCCCATTCCTCCAGGGGCGCCTCGGTGATCGGCCCGAGCAACATGACGCCGGCGTTGTTGACGAGAATGTCGAGCCGACCGAGCTCTGTGACCGTTCGCTCGACGGCGGCCGCGGCCTGAACCTGCTCGGTCACATCGGCTTCGATCACGAGCGCGCGCCCACCACCTGTCTCGATCTCTGCCGCCAATCGCTCGAGCCGGTCTTTGCGCCGGGCGACGATCGCCACCGCAGCGCCGTGCTCGGCGAGCGCGTGCGCCGTCGCCTCACCGATGCCGCTGCTCGCTCCCGTAACGAGCGCTACCGTGCCGTCCAATCGATCTGCCACTTTCACTCCTCCTTCTGATCGCCTATATGCGGGTTGGATACCAATTCAATTCTCCCCGCGATACCGCTCGGTTGCCTAGCTCTTCTCGTCACCCTCGGCGAGGATCCGGTAGAGCGAGCGACGCGAGTCGGTGAGGATCTTGCGCGCCTCCTCGACCTGCACCTCGGTACCCGCTTGCATCACCTGCATCGCAGCCAGGCCGATCTGCCGCACGAGTGAGCCGAGCTCGAGGGTCTGGTTGCTGATCCCACCAGCCATCGCCTCCCAAGGAGGAGGCGCATCCGGCGCGCGCTCCTCGAGCGCGGTGTGGCCGGCGTCGGTCAGCTCGAGCAAGCGCTGGCCTCCGCTTTCCTTCGAGCGCACCAATCCTTCGTCCTCGAGCTGCTGCAGCGTCGGGTAGACAGAGCCCGGGCTTGGGCGCCAGACACCCTCGCTGCGTTCCTCTATCTCCTGCATGATCTGGTAACCGTTGCGCGGCTTCTCGGCGAGCAGCAGGAGCACCGCCGTGCGAATGTCTCCCCGGCGCGCTTTGTGGCCGCGGTGCCCTCTTGGCCCGCCGAACGGCGGCCCGGCGAAGTGATGCTCAGCGGCCGAGCGGTGCGAGCCATGCCGGTGGCGATGCTGCCGTGGCCGTCGTTCACCGCCCGGGAAATCACTTTCGTTCACGATAAACCCCCTTCTCAATAGGTTAGTCATAAGGTGTATCACGATATATCGCGCAGTATCGCGTGTCAAGTCGCCCCCAGGGAAGCGAACCAGCGCCCCCGTGGCGTTGGCAACGGGTCGCTAGAGCGGAAAGGAGCGTCGCTTAGCGTACGATCGGGGCTTGGAATCTCGATACCTGCGCAGGCCGGAGAGCTACAGCTTTGGCGCCCAAAGGCAGTCACGGGCTGCGGCGAGCCGCGCTCCGTAGTCAGGTGCGAACGCTGTCCCGTCGTCAGCGCTCTCCAACAGACAGAGCAGGGCGCCGAGGACAGTTCGTTCCGCATCGTCCTCGAATTTCGTGTCGGCGGTCTCCGACTATCGGTGAAAATCGTCCGCCAACACCAGTGCTTCATCCCGCGTCAGCGTGATCGTCCGGTTGTCCTTCATCGGTTCGGCCATTCCGCATCACCGCTCGGAGGACATTCCCGCACGCTCGCCCAGGCGACCGTTTTGCTGCCAGGCGGGATGAAAGCTCAGATCGAGGGATCGTCGCTCTCGTACCAGACACCGCCGGCCGGGGTGAACGCGAGCTCGTGGTGCTGCGCTCCGCCGTCGGCGCGGTGCTCGAGCTCGTCGACTCGCGCAACCAGATCGGCAACTGCGTCTCCGAGCACGTCCGGAAGCAGACCGTGCTCGAGGTTGGGTGCCCCAGGTTTGAGTCGCTTTCCCTTCGATGTCAAGATCTCGCCGGGAACGCCGACCACGACCGCGCAGGGCGGCACCGGCTTCACGACGACGGCGTTTGCTCCAACGCGGCTGTACTCGCCGACGGTGATAGCGCCGAGCACCTTGGCGCCCGCGCCAACCACGACTCCATCACCGAGCGTCGGATGGCGCTTACCCTTCTCGAGACTCGTGCCGGCAAGACTGACGCCCTGATAAAGAGTCACGTCGTTTCCTATCTCGGCGGTCTCGCCGACGACGACGCCCATCCCGTGATCGATGAAGAGCCCGCGACCGATGATGGCGCCGGGGTGAATCTCGATTCCGGTCAGCCCGCGTAATAGCTGTGAGAGCCAGCGAGCGAGAAGCTTCAGGCGCCAGCGCCAGAGCACGTGAGCAATCCTGTGCCCCCAAACCGCCCACAGCCCCGGATAGCAGAGCACGACCTCGAGCCAGTTGCGCGCGGCAGGATCGCGCTCCTTGACCGCGCGAATGTCGTACCTCATCTTCCTGAACACGCCAGTCACCTCCTCAGTCGGCTAGATCGCTGAACAGAGCTGTTGACAGATAGCGCTCGCCGTTGGAGGGCACGATCACGACAATCAGCTTCCCTTTATTCTCGGTGCGCTGGGCGATCTGCTCCGCGGCCCAGATCGCCGCGCCGGAGGAGATCCCCACCAGCAGTCCCTCCTCGCGGGCAATCCGGCGAGCGCTGGTGAAGGCATCCTCGCTCGTTACGCGCACGATCTCGTCGTAGATCTTGCTGTTGAGCACTTTTGGCACGAAGCCGGCGCCGATGCCCTGGATCGCGTGCGGGCCTTTCTGACCACCGGAGAGGACGGGCGAGGCGTCCGGCTCGACCGCGACCAGACGAAGCTCGGGTTTTCGCTCCTTCAGGGCCTCGCCAATGCCCGTGATCGTTCCCCCGGTTCCGACTCCGGCGACGACGACATCGACCTTCCCGTCGGTGTCGCGCCAGATCTCCTCGGCTGTCGTGCGCCGGTGCACCTCGGGGTTGGCCGGATTCTCAAACTGCTGCGGAATGAAGTAGCGCGTGTCGGCGGCGGCCATCTCCTCGGCTTTGCGAATCGCGCCGGGCATACCCTCACCGCCGGGCGTGAGCACGAGCTCAGCACCGTAGGCCCGCAGCAGCATGCGCCTTTCCCTGCTGAAAGTCTCGGGCATGACGAGCGTGCACTTGTAGCCGCGCGCCGCGCAGACGAGGGCGAGAGCGATGCCGGTATTGCCGCTCGTGGGCTCGAGGATTACGGTGTCCGGCCCGATCTTGCTCTCACGTTCGGCGGCTTCGATCATCGCGAGGCCGATCCGGTCCTTGACACTACCGCCGGGATTGAAGAACTCGAGCTTGGCGACGACGTCGCTGCCGCTCTTCTCGGAAACCCGTCTCAGTCGAACGAGCGGGGTGTTCCCAATCAGCTCGGCGACGTTAGTGGCGATCTTCATCGCTCTCCTCCTGGGCATTCGTTTATTCGCTTTGCCCTAGTCGCTTCATTTATTGAAGTCGCTTTGCGAAGTGTACCAATGATTCAACCGATTTCAATCGTGATCGCGTACGCGTCGCGAGAGTGTGTTTCGGCCGCGCCGGACGGTTCCACTCCGGGTAGCGAGGTTGGTTGCAGAGCGTGAGAACCGCGCGGCGCTAGTGGATCGTCACCAGCCCGGCTATCCCGAGAGCAAACAGAACGATCACGAGGAGCGAGTCGGCGCCGAGCCGGAGGTAGCAGCGTTTGGGCCGGAAGATGATGCCGACTGCGTAGACGGATGTCAGCCCGATCCCGAGGATCGCCAGCCAGCTGTTCTGATGTCCGGCCATCGGTAAGACCGGTTTCATTGCGATCAGGTCGGCGACCAGGAATAGACAAACCTGGAAGGCGTTGCCGCCGAAGATGTCGCCCATGGCGAGGCCGTGATCGCCCAGCCGAATCGCGCCGATTCCCGAGCTGATCTCGGGCAGCGCGGTCGCTAGCGCAAGCACCGTCGCGCCGAAAATAACGCCGGTGATGTGGGCCCGGCCGGCGAGATCACTACCCGTGATCTGGAGAAAGACGCCGGCGACGAGAGTGACAACGCAGGCGGCAAGGAAGTAGAGCGCGACTCGCCAAGTGGCAGTGCCTGTGTGCGCCGTGGCGACCTTCGGATGGCGAACGCGCCGATGTGGGCGGCCAGGCTGACTACCCGGTGCGACCGTCTCCCAGCCCGGCGCTTTCCTGAAGCGGTTGATGATGATGATGCCCAACAGCCAGACGACGACGATGGCGATCGAGGCGGGACTCACCGGCCCGATCGCAACCGACGGCTTCAGCAGTGCGCCCATCAGCACAAAGGAGACGACGAGGACGACGAGCAGCGCCTCCAGCACCGGGATGAGCGAGCCGACGAGATAGGTGAGCGCGCTCTTACGACCGGCGGTCGCATCGCAGATGATCAGCACCATCGTCTGGATCGCGATCCCGCCGATCAGGTTGCCGGCGGCGAGGGAGAGGTGCCCCTGCATGGCGGCAGAAACCGTGATCGCTATCTCGGGCAGGGTGCCTGCGATCGAGAGCAGAACCATGCCGCCGATCGCATCACCGAGGTTGAAGCGGTTGTCCAGAGCGTCTGTGGACTTAGCGAGGCTGATGCCGGCGACCCAGGTGGCGGCGGCTCCCGCGGCGAAGATGAGAACGAGAAACGGAGAGGCGAGGTTACCCATGGAGGACGTGAGCGCGCACTGTAGGCATCGGCGCGCCTATTCTCGGCGGTGGCTCCGCCGGCGTCAAGCAAACCTCTCCCGTGGCCGTCGCCGGCCGACCGCTCACGCCTGTCGGTTGAAAGAGAAGATGGCGCCGACGAGCAAGGCGGCACCGAGCAGTCCAACCACCGCGACATCCTCGAGCGTCGTGGTCGTATGCCCGAAGACGGTCACCCCGATGATCGGATGACTCGAAGCGAGCGCCCCGGCAGAGATCTCGTCAGCAAGGAAGATGCGGCGAATCGCGTCCACGCCGTAGGTGAGCGGGTTGAGCTTGGAGACGATCTCCATCCAGCGCGGGACGTCGTTCACCGGGAAGAAGACTCCGGCGAGAAACGTAAGCGGGAACACCACCATCTGAACCAGTAGCTGGAAGCTCTGCTGCGAGCGCATCCGTGAGCCGATCAAAAGGCCAAACCCCGCCAGCGAGAGCGAGAGGACGAACACGATCGGAATCAGCTTGAGAACGATCTCGAGCGTGACGGGCACGCCGAAGAACGGTGCGAGTGCGAGCATGACCAGGCTCTGGAAGAGCGCGATCACGGCGGCGCCCAGCGCCTTGCCGAGCACGACCCCCGAGCGGGAGATCGGCGCGACCAGCACCTCCTTGAGGAAGCCGATCTCCCGATCCCAGACAACCGAGAGCCCCGAGAAGATCGCGTTGATCGAGACCGACATGGCGACGATCCCCGGATACATGAACTTGACGAAGTCGACACCCACCGCGAGGCTGCCGATCTGCCGCTTGAGCCCTTCGCTGAAGACGATCATGAAGATGATCGGCATGCCGAGCGTCGAGGCCAGGCGCGACCGTTCGCGGGCGAAGCGAAGCAGCTCGCGGTAGGCGATGACCCAGATGCCGCGCGCGAAGTTGACCATCAGTTCGCTTGCGCTTTCATCCCCGGTGTGTTGACGTAACGGCGAAGCTGCTGGTTCGTGGTAGAGCGACCGTCACGAATGGAGTGGCCGGTGAGGGACAGGAAGACGTCGTCGAGCGTCGGTCGGCGAATTCCGACCGCCAGGATCTTGCGCGAGAAATTCCGCATCAGCTCGGGCAAGAACTCCTCGGCGCGTCGAACGTTGAAGGAAACCGTATCGGCCTCGAGACTTGCACTCAATCCGTAGCGGGTAGCCATTTCGGCGACAGCGGCATCGCCGTCTTCCACCCGCAGTGTCACAACATCGCCGCCGAGCGAGTCCTTGAGCACCTCGGGCCGGTCGAGCGCGACGATCTCGCCCTCGTCGATGATCGC
>PMXT01000142.1 GCA_003170995.1 Actinomycetota bacterium
TTCGCGTAGAGCGCCTTGGGCCAGTCGTCCTCGTCGGCGAGTAACCAGACCAGGTCGTGGCTCGAAGCAAAGGCCTCCGAGACGGCGCGCTGAACCACCGAGCTGGCAAGGCCGCGGTTGCGGTACTCCTTCAGCGTCCCGACCGTTTCGATCTGGGCGGTGCCGCCCCGCGAGTAGAGCTGGCAGCCGCTTACGATCCGGCCATCGAGTCGGCGCGCGAAGTACTGGCAGTCGATACAGCGCTCGATCAGCAGGTTGTGCTCGGTGAGCTGGCCGACCAGCTCTTCGCTCTCGGGATGGCGACCCCGGTTCTCCTCCTTCCAGAAGGGGAGCATCTCCTCGCTTGCGACCTCGGCGACGAGCGGCAGCTGCTCCTCCTCGATCGTCCCCGAGTGAACCATGACAACCACCCGCTCGACCTTCCAGCCCATGCTCTCGAACTGGGGCGCCAGCCGCTCGCCGGCCTCCGCCGAGTCGGCGACGACCTTGCGGTGAGATAGTCCCGACCCGCCCAGAATCCGGTCGGCGAGCACTCCGAGCTCGTTCGAGTTGGCGCTCACGTCCTCGACGCGCAGGAAGTTGCGATCATACACGAGTGGGAGAGATTCGCACATCAGCGCGGTCGCCAGAAAGGACGAGAAGATTCTTTCCGAGCAGCGCTCGTCGAGGTAGCGGCTGAAGCCGACGATGCGCTCGAGCTCGTCGGAGGGCGCGGTCATCGTTCGCAACCTGCGTTTTCCATACCAGTCTTCTACCATCGGAACGATGCATACGACGCAGATATCGGTGATCGGAAGCGGTAGCGAGTGGGAGAAGCAGGCCGAGGAAGTCGGGCGCCTGCTCGCCGAGCGCGGCTGCACGGTCGTCACCGGCGGCGGCGGTGAGGTAATGGCGGCCGCGGCTCGCGGAGCAAAACAGGCCGGCGGCCGGACGATCGGCATCCTGCCCGGCGAGTCGCCGAGCGAGGCCAACGAATGGATCGACTATGCCGTAGCGACCGGCAGTGGGCACGCCCGCAACCTAGCCGTCGCCGCCTCGGGCGATGCCGTGATCGCAGTCGGCGGAGGCTGGGGGACGATGAGCGAGATCGCCTTCGCGCGCCGGCTGGGCCGCCCGACCGTGCTGCTCGATCCCGGGCTCGCGGTCGAGGGAGAGGGAATCATGCGGGCGGCTACTCCGGAAGAGGCGGTCGAGCTGGCACTATTGGCGCTGAGGAGTTGATCTCCATAGCTTGTCCTGCGCTCGCGGGGTTTCTGATCACAGCGGCTGACCACACCGCTACGTCATCGGCTTGAGCGATCGGCTCGGCGCGCGGATCCGGTCGCGAGCACCGATACTACGAAGCATGAAGGTCTCGCGCGACTGGGTCACCGACTCGAGAGAAGCGCTGATCCTCAGCCGGGCAACCTGTGTAGTCGCTGGGAGCGGTCTCATAGTCGCGGTTTTCATCTCGCTCGCTGCGCTTGTGCGTGGACGGCCATTTGATCCAGCAGTGTGGCTCCTAATCCCGGGAGCGCCAGCTGTATTCCTTGGCCAGGCTTGGGGTATCGCAGTGCTTACCGCACGCCGCCCACCCGTTAGCGGTGGTGCCCGACGTTTCTTTTTTGACGGACTGCCGAAGCTACGCGCCCGAGTGTTGCTTGCGATTGCCGCACTAGCTTGGATCTCGACAATGGTTGCTCTAGCTGGGTTACGCGACGGAGTTCCGGACGGTGGGTCACCCGCTTGTCCGTACAGACTGAACAACCACGGTTCAGTTACTTGCGTAAGCCGGGCCGTCTACGAGCACACTGGCGCGAGTGAACAGCGCCTCGCAGCGAGCGTCCTCGCTGGTTTCTTTGTGATGCAGTTCGGTATCGCCGCTGCCGAGCTGACCCGCCGTCGCGTCGGCCTTCCGCCCGATTCGGAACAGCGCGACAGCCTCGACCTGACAGGTTCTCTCGGACGGTCTACGCTGAAAGGACGAGACGATGCCTAGGCCTCTGATTTGGAAGCCGAAGTACGCGACCCGACGGATGCGAGAACGCGCCTGGGCCCGACGCTCGTTGGCGCGTGAGCAGGCGCTGACGAAGACTCGTGGCCCTTCCCTACTCGAGCGGTTGTGGCGGCTGTTCAGGCGCTAGAGCTCGCTCCGTGGGCGAGCAATGTCAGAGTGTCTTGAACCTTTCGCCTACTAACGGGCTCTTTTCATAACGTGGACATACGATCGGACTCTCTCGTAGTTGGCCTCGCCCGGCGCTCGCTGGACGGAGACGTCGAGGCGAGAAACCAGCTGCTGCTCGAGCTTCGCCCGCTTGTGACGCGAACCGTGCGCCTGATCGTCGGCGCGGGCGAGGCACAGGCCGAAGACGCGGCACAGGACGCCCTGGTCGATATCGCGAAGGGAATTGGAACTCTCAAGGAGCCGCAGGCGGTGACGGCCTGGAGCATGCGCGTGGCTACGAGGCGGGCACTGAAGACGGCCAAGAGGCGGCGATTGATCCAACGTAGGCTCGTATACGCGGAGCCACCGGCCGCACTCGCCAAGGACGACGGTCATCTTTACGACCTCAAGCGCGCCTTCGATTCGCTGCCGCCGAGGATGCGAGCCGTTGCCGTGCTGCGCCTCTTCGCGGAGTTGAGCGAGCGGGATACGGCAACTGCCCTGGGCTGCTCGACCGGCGCTGTGAAGTCGCAGCTCCATCTAGCGCGCCGGCGCCTGGCCGCCGAGTTGTCCGATCGCCCTCGTCAGAAGAGCGTCGAGAAAGGCGGATCAGATGACTGAGTCAAATAACCAGCCCCCGCGTGAGGACGAGCTACGTGAGATGTTCGAGCGCTTTCAGGGCCCGGATTCGCCCTCGCCGCGGACACAGCGAAGCCGGCGAAAGCGCTTTGGTCTATCGCTGGGGCTTGCCGCGCTCCTGCTGGTCGGCGCGGCTGTCGCGTCGATCGTGGTCAACGGCGATCACAACGGTCGCCCTCAGACAACGATCCCTCTCCGCGGAGTCCCTTCCTGCTGGCTTAGCGTTGATTTCGAGAGCCGACACTACCTTGAAGTCGGAGGAATGCTTCCTCGGCGTGGCGAGCTACTCGGTACCGGAATCGATCCTGGTTGTTACTTCGGCCGCGGCGGGGATGTGACCGTGACCTCTTCGGATGGGACGACGACACTTAAGCCGGACATCTACAAAACTGCCGCTCAATCAGTGAACGTCTACGGCGTGATTGGCGTCGATCCCTCCGATGCCGTCATGATTGAGCACGATATGAGCACCGATCCGAACATCCTGTCGACTCATGACCCTCAAAACAACGATACGAACGCCATCTATTTTTCCGAATCGACACTCGTGCGCCTGGAGGACGCGGGGTGTCGGCTGGGCGCCGTTGAATATCGAGCGGCCCTTGAGTGCCTAAAATCATCAGAATCATCACCGTGAACATCGGGCGCGTCCTCACGAACTAGAGTGAGCCAGCATCCGCCCGAGCAACTTCAGCGCCCCGGCCTTGTTCAGCGGCTCGTTCAGATTCCCGCATTTCGGCGACTGCACGCAAGACGGGCAGCCGCGCTCGCAGGGGCAGCCTTCGAGCAGGCGAACGGTGTCAGCGACCCAGTCCTCGAAGACGTCGTAGCCGCGCTCGCTGATGCCGATGCCGCCGGCGTGGCCGTCGTAGACGAAGATCGTCGGTCGCTCGGTCTGGGCGTGCAGGTTGGTCGATAGACCGCCGATGTCCCAGCGGTCGCACATGGCGCGCAGCGGCAGAAGCGCGATCAGGGTGTGCTCGGCGGCGTGCAGAGAGCCGAGTAGAAGCGGGAGCTTTTCGAGCCCTTCGAGCTGCTCGGGGGTGGGGCAGAACCAGATCGCCTCGGTCTCGAACGAGGTCGCCGGCAGATCGAGTGGCGTCAGGTCCAGCGCTCGCTGCGTCTGGATCGAGCGGCGCTGGTAGCCGACCACCTGCTCGGTCACCGAGACGTGGCCGAAGCAGAGCTCGACGCCGAGGCGCTCCTCGCGGCGAAGCTCCTCTCTGATCTCGGTCTCGGTCTCGCGCTTGGCCTGGGTGTAGTAGTCGCCCGAGAAGGGCTCGACGAGAGCACGCTGAGTCTCCAGATCGAGCGCTCGCACCAGGTAGGCCTCGCCCATGTGTAGGTAGATCGCTCCCTCGTGGACGGTCGAGAAGGCGCGAGCCCGATCGACCAGCCCCAGTACCGAGCCGGTGTCCTTCTCGATCACGGTGTAGCTCTCGGCGTCGGTCGAGCGCAGCGGAACGCGCCCCGCCGGGAAGTCGCGGCCCTGCCAGACGAAGCCGGCCGGAGTACCCCGCAGTTCGGGCAGAGAGGCGGCACGCTCCAGCGCCTCCGGGCCGAGCGTGCCTGAGTCCTCGGGCCCGATCGGCGCCTCGTAGGCGGCTGCGAGCAGGTGTCCGTCGAGGATGCGCGGGCTGGCATGGTCGAGGATGGCTGCCTCGACGCGGCGCCCGAGTAGCGCCTCGGGGTCGCGCATGAAGAACTGGTCGAGGGCGTCCTCGCTGGCGATCATCACGGCCAGGCCGTGCTCACGGCGCCCGGCGCGGCCCCACTGCTGTCTCAAGCTGGCGACCGTGCCCGGGAAGCCAACCGAGATCGCGCAGTCGAGTGTGCCGATGTCGATGCCCAGCTCGAGCGCGTCGGTCGCCGTCACCGCCAGCAGCTCGGCGGCGACCAGGCGCCGCTCGATCTCGCGTCGTTGCTCGGGCGTGTATCCCGCCCGGTAGGGGGCGATGCGAGCCGCCAGCTCGGAGGGAAGGCGATCGCTGGTGAAGCGGTGGATCAACTCGACGGCCTTGCGGCTCTTGGCGAAGCAGATCGTGCGCTGGCCGCGCTCGACCAGCGAGGCGAGCATCTTGGAGGCTTCGCCGAGCGGGCTTGCGCGCAGTCCCAGCTCGGGGTCGATCAGCTCGGGGTTCCAGAGCGCCAGCGTGCGCTCGGGCCGCGGCGCGCCGTCAGCCGAGACGACCTTGAAATCGAGACCGGTCAAAGCGCTCGCCAGCTCGCCCGGGTTGGCGATCGTCGCCGAGGCGAGCAGGAACTGGGGCTCGGCGCCGTAGATCCGCGCCAGCCGGCGCAGGCGCCGCAGCACGTTGGCCACGTGCGAGCCGAAGACGCCGCGGTAGACGTGCGCCTCGTCCACCACCACGAAGCGCAGGTTCGCCAGTACGTCTCCCCAGCGATCGTGGTGGGGCAGTACCCCGACGTGGAGCATGTCGGGGTTGGAGAGAATCACGTTCGCCCACTTGCGGATCTGCCAGCGTTGCTCGCTGGGTGTGTCGCCGTCGTAGATCGCCGCGCGAGCGTGTGGCGCTCGCAGCGCGGCCAGCGCCCGGGCCTGGTCTTGCGCCAGCGCCTTGGTCGGGTA